>CAMVJF010000155.1 GCA_947167725.1 uncultured Clostridia bacterium
TTCCGGACGGGCTGATCGCCGCGGGCTTCATGCATATCGTCGTCGTGGACGACGGCAGCGACGCCGAGCATCGTCACTGGTTCGACGAGCTGCGCGTGCACCCGCAGTGCACCGTCCTCGTCCACGAGGTCAACAAAGGCAAGGGCCGCGCGCTGAAAGACGCCTTTGCCTATGTACATGAAAAGCTGCCGGAGCTGCGTGGCGTCGTGACGATCGACGGCGACGGCCAGCATCTGCTGGGCGACATTATTGCCTGCGCCGAGCGCATGCTGCGCGAGGGCGACAAGGTCGTGATGGGCTGCCGCGATTTCTCTCTGCCGGACGTTCCGCCGCGCTCCGTCGCGGGCAACCGCTTCACCGCAGCGATGTTCCGTCTCTGCTACGGCATCCGCATCAGCGATACGCAGACGGGTCTGCGCGCCATCCCGGCGGAGTTCCTCGAGGCCTTCACCGGGATCGAGGGCGAGCGTTTTGAGTACGAGACGAACATGCTGCTGCAGATGAAGCGCATGGGTATCGGCTTTGTTGAGCAGCCGATCGAGACGGTCTACGACAAGGAGGAGTATTCCTCCCACTACAACGCGCTGAAGGATTCCTGGCGCATCTTCAAGGTGATGTTCAAGTTCCTTCTCTCCTCGGGAGCCGCCTCCGTGATCGACACGCTGGTCTTTTATCTCCTCATGCGCCTCTTCGGCGCAAGATGGGGCGCTTACGCGATCACGATCTCCATGGTGATTGCGCGCGTGATCTCGTCCTTCGTAAACTTCAACGCGAACAAGAGCCTCGTATTCCGCAGCAAGGGCCGTTACAAGCGCGCGATGCTGCGCTATTACATCCTCTGTGTCGTTCAGCTCGGTGTCAACGCCGCGCTGACGAACGGCCTTGCCGCGCTGCTAGCGTCCGTGATCGGCCATCCGCTTTCCGCGGGTCTCACGACGCTTGTCCAGGTCGTCGTAATGACGAGCCTCTTCTTTATCAGCTACCCGATCCAGCGCGAATGGGTATACGCCGAAAAATAAGAAACGGCCTTTCGCCGCAAAAAAGACACACAGGCAAAACGCCTGTGTGTCTTTGTCATCTGTTGTTCCGATCAGAGCAGCCCGGCGATGTAGAGACAGAGGAAAGCCGTCGGGATCGAGAAAAGCAGGGCGTCGGCCCGGTCGAACATCCCGCCGTGGCCGGGGATCAGATTCGAGAAATCCTTCACGCCGATCATACGCTTGACCAGCGACTCCGCCAAGTCACCGATCTGCCCCATCGACGAGGCGGCCACGCAGGTCACAAGGCAGACGGGGAAGGAGAGGGAAAGCGAGGTGGAGCGAAGGATAAAGTACAGCAAAAGCGCGCAGGGCAGCGAGGAGGCGAGCCCGCAAAAACAGCCCTCGACCGTCTTGTTCGGCGAGACCAGGGGGGCGACCTTATGCTTGCCGAGACGGCTGCCGCCGATCAGCGCCGCGGTGTCGCACACCCAGCTCGAAACGCTGCCGAGCAGCAGGGTCTGAGCCCAGATATCGGTCACGGAGATGACCATCAGCAAATTGAACAGGAAGCAGGGATAGGCGACGCCCGCGAGGGTATAAAGCGCTCCGCTGCCCGAGACCTTCTTGTGCAGGATGCCGGAGAACAGCGCCAAAAACACTGCTCCGCAGAAGCAGGAGATCAGCGCGACCGGACCGGCGTGGAAAAAGGCGAGGATCGCCTGCGCGCAGATGTAGACGTACATGACCCAGGCGCAGCAATAGACCTCGATCTTCTCCAGCGCACGGCTGTATTCATAGGCGCACAGCAGTCCCGCAACGGTGAAAAACAGGATCCTCGTGATCGGAGAGAGCAGCACGCACAGGAGCGTGATGATTATCAGCACAACGCCGGAGATGACCCTAGTCCTCAATTCTTGATCCCAGCCTTCTGTTTCCTGAGCCCGGCTCAGGAAGATCTTTTCTGTATTCTATCATATTCCGATATGCTTCACAACATACAGTTTCGATTTTTTGTTGCTTTTCCTGACGCGGCGGGGGACAACGATTGAAAAAAGAGCCGTTTTTTTCAAGTTTCGTATTGTATCGAGGAAAAAGCTGTGCTAATATACGGTTATGAGCAAAAAAATACAACATGGAGGTCCGCTATGTTTATTGACAACAAGATATGGATGGCACAATCCGATAAAAACCTCTATCTTCTTCCGAAGATGGCCAACCGTCACGGTATCATCGCCGGCGCGACCGGTACCGGCAAGACCGTCACCATGAAGGTGATGGCCGAGTCCTTCTCCGACATGGGCGTTCCCGTGTTCCTCTGCGATATCAAGGGCGACCTGTCCGGCATGTGCATGCCCGGCGTCCTGAGCGACAACCTCGCCGAGCGCATCAAGGGCTTCGGCATCGAGAACTTCGCGTTCAAGTCCTATCCCACCCGTTTCTGGGACATCTTCGGCGAGCAGGGCCATCCCGTGCGCGTCAGCGTCTCCGAAATGGGCCCGACACTGCTCGGCCGTCTCTTTGGGCTGACCGAGATCCAGACGGGCGTCCTGAATATCGTTTTCCGCGTGGCTGACGACAACGGCCTGCTCCTCCTCGATCTGAAGGACCTGCGTGCGATGCTCCAGTATGTCGGCGACAACCGCGCCGAGTTCACCACGGAGTACGGCAACGTTTCCGCCGCCAGCATCGGTGCGATCCAGCGCGCGCTCCTCGCCTTCGAGGACGAGGGCGGCGACCAGTTCTTCGGCGAGCCGAGCCTTGACATCAACGACTGGATGCGTACCGACGCCGCCGGCCGCGGCTACATCAACATCCTGACGAGCAAGCGCCTGATCGCGAGCCCGCTGGTCTACTCGACCTTCCTGCTCTGGATGATGACCGAGCTCTATGAGCAGCTGCCCGAAGTCGGCGATCCCGACAAGCCGCGCATGATCTTCTTCTTCGACGAGGCGCACCTGCTGTTCAACGATGCACCCAAGGCGCTGGTGCAGAAGATCGTCCAGGTCGTCAAGCTCATCCGCTCCAAGGGCGTCGGCATTTACTTCATCTCCCAGAGCCCGTCCGACATCCCCAACGACGTCCTGGCCCAGCTCTCCAACCGCGTCCAGCACGCGCTGCGCGCCTACACCCCGGCCGAGCAGAAGGCTGTCCGCGCCGCGGCAAAGGCCTTCCGTATCAACGACAGCTTCAACACCGAGACCGCGCTGTCCGAGCTGGCTGTCGGCGAGGCGCTTGTCAGCTTCCTCGACGAGGACGGCATCCCGACGATCGTCGAGCGTGCCCGCATCCTCCCGCCGCAGAGCCTGATGGGCGAGGCGACCAAGTCCGCGATCGACGCGCTGATCAACGGCACCGAGCTCGACCAGAAGTATCGCGCGAGCTATGACCGCGAGTCGGCCTATGAGATCATCACCAAGGCCAATATCGAGCTCGAGGCCCAGCGTGCGAAGGAGGCCGAGGAAGAGGCCGCGCGCAAGGCCGCCGAGAAGGAGGCCGCCGCGGCCGAGAAGGCTGCCGCCAAGGAAGCTGCCGCCGCCGAGAAGGCCGCCGCCAAGGAGGCCGCCGCGAAGGAGAAGGCCGCCCAGAAGGAAGCCGAGAAGAAAAAGAAGGTCGCGCAGCAGGCCATCAACAACGCCGCGTCCTCCGTCGTCAGCTCCGTGAGCACGAACATCGTCAACTCCGTCACCGGCGGCAAGACCACGAGCGCCGGCACGATCGCCAAGCGTGCGGCGAGAAACGCCCTGTCTTCTGTCATGCGCAGCGGAAGCAGCGCGATCATCCGCGGCCTGTTCGGCATCAAGAAATAAACGCCATACAACGGCACAGCCCCTTGCCTGAGCGGCAGGGGGCTGTTTTTTATTCTCTTTTCAGGCGGTTGAGCTTCTCGCTCATACCGAGCAGCAAAAGCAGCAGCGCCCCGAGCCAGAGCGGATACAGCTTGAGCGAGACGTTCTGCGCCAGCAGACCGAAGAGCGGCGGGGCAAAGGTGCTGCCGACGTAGGCGCTCGCCATCTGCAGTCCGATGATCCCCTGCGAGTTCTCCGCACCGAAGTTGTCGGGCGTGGCATGGATGATCGAGGGATAGACCGGAGCGCAGCCGATCCCGAAGAGCACGAGTCCTGCGAACGCGCCGAGATCGGAGCGCAGCGGCAGCAGGAGCAGCAACACGCCGAGGGCCATGCCGCCGATGCCGATACGGATCATGCGCCGGTCTCCCATGCGCTCCGCGATAAAGCCGCTGACAAAGCGGCCGAAGGTGATCCCGAGATAGAAAAGAGAGGCGAAGCGGGCCGCGGTCTCGCCGTCCGTGCCGCGCACCTCGACGAAAAAGCTGCTGGCCCAGAGCCCGGCCGTGGTCTCGGCGGCGCAGTAGGCGAAGAAGGGCGGCAGGATCAGCCACACGCCCCGAATACACAGTGCGCCGCGCAGCCCGAGCGGGGGAGGGTCTTGGCTGCCGCGCTCCTTCCCGCCGGCCTTCTGCCGCCAAAGGGGCAGCGAGAGAAAGAGCAGCGCGCTCAAAACGATCTGGATGATCGCGACCGAACGGTAGCCAAGCCGCCAGCCGCCGCTCGAGGCGAGCGCCGAGGCCATGATGTAGGGACTGATCGAAGCACCGACGCCCCAGAAG
>CAMVJF010000156.1 GCA_947167725.1 uncultured Clostridia bacterium
GATGTTCCCGTTGGAGACGATGTAGAGATCGTAGTCCTTCACAAGCTCCTCCAGCAGCTCTGGCGCGCCGGGGACGTAAAAGTGGCCCACTGAGAGCCTGTCCTCGTATTCCTTCTGCGCCAGCTCCGCCGGGCAGTCGATCCCCTTCTCCTCAAAGAGGCGGGCAAAGCGGCCGACAAGGATCTCGGCGCGGGTCAGCTCGCCGCGTTCGAGCATCCGCCAGTACCGGCGGTTGATCTCGCTGTATCGCTCAAGCAGCGCGTCGTCCGCCGCGACGCCCAGCGCCTCGAAAGCGCCCTGAAGCGCATGGCGCTCCGCAGTGTGAAAGTCGAGGATCGTGTCGTCGAGATCGAGCAGGATCTTCTTTCTCTCGCTCATCTCACAGCTCCTCGAGCGCCTCGGAGATCTCCTCGAAGTGCGCGCCGCGCGAGGCCTTGACAAGGACGCTGTCCCCCTCGCGGATCTCCTCGCCGAGCGCGGCGATCAGCGACGCACGGTCCGGGAAGACGCGGGAGATATCCGGCGCGCCCTCGGCGTAAAAGCGGCCGAGAGCGCCGCAGCAAAGCAGGCGATCCACGCCCTTTTCCCTCGCATAGGCGCCGCTGCGGCGGTGCAGCTCCGACGACTCGCCGCCCATCTCGAGCATATCGCCGAGAATGCAGACCCGCCGCCCGCCGAGCTCGCAGAGCGAGTCGATCCCGCTCGCGAGCGCGTCGGGATTGGAGTTGTAACAGTCGTCGAGCAGCGTGATCTTCCCGGTGCGGATCAGGCGGGCGCGGCGGCCGACCGTCTCGAAGGAGGCGACGCCGCGCGTGATCTCCTCGTCCGTCAGTCCCATCTCAAAGCCGACGGCCGCGCCCTCGAGCGCAGCGTAGACCACAGGCTTTCCGAAGGCGGGGATCGTGACGGACAGTCTTCTCTCTCCGGAAATGATCTCGCAGGCGGTTTGCTCGCCGCTCAGGCGGATGTTCTCGGCGCGCACGTCGCAGTCCCCGCCGAGGCCGAAGCGGATCGTCCGCTGGCGGCAGCGGAGGCCGCGAAGCTTCTCGTCGTCGCCGTTGAGGATGACGCAGGCGTCGTCCGCCATGTGCTCGAGCATCTCGGTCTTGGCGCGCAGGACGCCGTCCAGATCGTGCAGAAACTCGAGATGCGCGTGGCCGATGAGCGTGAAAACGGCGATCTGCGGGCGGACCATACGCGCGAGCTCATGCATCT
This sequence comes from uncultured Clostridia bacterium, assembly GCA_947167725.1. GTDB lineage: Bacteria > Bacillota > Clostridia > Oscillospirales > Oscillospiraceae > Limivicinus. The sequence continues at coordinate 1,216 of CAMVJF010000156.1, forward strand.
GCCCGAAGCCGGAGATGCCCATCTCGACCACCGCGGCGTCGTGCCGCCGCGTGATGCGCGAGAGCGTCATGGGCACGCCGATCTGGTTGTTCAGGTTTTTGTCGGTCTTGAGCACGTTCATCCGGCTGGAGAGGACCGCGGAGATCATTTCCTTGGCCGAGGTCTTTCCGACGCTGCCCGTGATTCCGATGATCGGCAGACTGAGCGTGTCGCGGTAGGCCGCGGCGATCTTTTCCAGCGCGCTCTGCACATCCTCCACCAGGATCACGCCGCGGCGCTCCCCCTCCGGGATGCGCTCGGCCAGGCAGCACGCCGCCCCTCTGTCGAGCGCCGCGCCGATATAATCGTGGCCGTCCGCCCGCTCTCCGCGGTAGGCGGCAAAAAGATCGCCCGGACGGGTCTCGCGGCTGTCGATGACGACGGCGCCGAGCTCGCGCCCCGCGTCGCAGTCCCCGCAGATCCTTCCGCCGCAGGCAAGAGCGGCCTTTTCGATCGTCATTCCATCCATACGTTTCTTCCTCCTCCGAGAGGATTATCGCCCCGATTATAGCACAGAGTCCCGCCCTTGGCAAAGTTTTTTGAGCGGGATCGAAAAAAAGGATGCAATCTGAAAAAGGATGTGTTATAATAACTTGTCTTGATTAAATACAAAGGATCGTGTTTTATGAACTATATCGTGGTGGATCTGGAGTGGAACCAGGCCATGAGCTCCAAATCTTCCGTTTTCAACAAGCTGCCTATCCATCTCAGCGGTGAGATCATCGAGATCGGCGCCGTCAAGCTCAACGACGACATGTCCCTCGGCGAGGAGTTCACCGTCGACGTCAGGCCCGTGTACTTCAAGCGTATGCACTATAAGGTCAAGAAGATCACCGGCTTTGACAAGGAGCGGCTGTCCCACGGCCTCCCCTTCCCCGACGCGCTCGATGCCTTCCGCGAATGGTGCGGCGAGGACGTGACCTTCCTCACCTGGGGCTGCGACGACCGCAGAATCCTCGAGCAGAACATCATCATCCACGACCTCGACTGGGACTGGATCTCCGGCTGGGTCAACCTGCAGCTCATCTACAATCTCCAGACCGGCGGCGACAAGAATCAGAAGTCGCTCGCCAGCGCCATGGAGCATTTCGCCATCGAGCAGACCCGCGTCGCCCACGACGCGCTCGGCGACGCCTACAACACCGCGCTCGTCTGCACCCACCTCGATATGGCCGAGGGGATGCGGCTCTACCCCGACGCGGCCCAGATCCTCGCCGCCCGCATGCCGAACGCCAAGCCCAAGGCCGAGGCGCAGGACAGCGACGCGCTGCGGCACGAGAGCTTTCCCGGCTTTTCCACCAAGGCGGCCGCCTTCGCCGACGAGCGCATCGCCGCGCTCGCCTGCCCCGTCTGCGGCAGGGTCCTCGGCGCCGAGAAATGGGTCAATCAGGGCGATCAACGCTATATGAACATCTTCTCCTGCGAGGACGACGGTCCCTTCCTCGTGCGCGTCAAATTCCGCAAGGACGCCGAGGACAACAGCTGGACAGCCAACAGGCTCGTCTATGAGGCGGACGGGGATATGGTCGATTTCTACCGCGCCAAAGCAGCGCAGTCCCGCCGCCGCGGACGCGGACACGCGAAAAAGAAGAACCGCCCGGCGTAATATAGCAAAGGATATCGGAGGCAGCTCCGATATCCTTTTATTTGCGCCTCGCTTCCCATCCTCACCATCGCGGCCGGCCGGACATAGGATAGACCGGCGGAGCTGATCGTGAGGAGGCATGGAGCTTGGACTTGGAAATGTGGCGGGACGTTTTGCTCCCCTTCGTCGGAACATGCCTCGGCGCGCTCTGCGCAGTCTTTCCGGGAAAACGCGCGGCGGCACCCTCTCTCCCGCTCAGCTGTCTCGCCGCCGGCGTCATGGCCGCCGCCGCGGTATGGAGCCTCCTGCTCCCGGCACAGGAGCAGCTGGGCTCCCTCGGGCGATTCGCCTTCCTCCCTCTCACAGGAGGCTTCTGGCTCGGCGTCTTGTTTCTTGCCGCCGCCGGGCGCCTGATCTCGAGGCTGTACGCTGCCGCCGGAGCGGACGAAAACGGGCGGTCGCGCCGGAGCTCGGTCATGCTGATGCTCTCCGTTACCGTGCACAATATCCCCGAGGGCCTCGCGGTCGGCGCCGCATGGGCGGTCGTCAAGGCCGGGATGCTCCGCTCCGAGGCCGCCGCGACGGCGCTTGCGATCGGGATCGCGATCCAGAACATCCCGGAGGGCGCGATCATTTCCCTGCCGCTCGGCGCAGTCGGGATAAAGCGCGGCCGGGCCGTGCTGATGGGCGTTCTCTCCGGCGCCGTCGAGCCGCTCGCCGCGCTGCTGATGATCGGCCTTGCGGAACGGCTCGCACCGCTTATCCCGTATCTGCTCAGCTTTGCCGCGGGTGCGATGGTCTATGTGATCGTCGAGGAGCTGATCCCCGAAATGGCCTCCCGCGGGCGGGCGGAGGCGGGCGCGCTGGGCTTTTCGATCGGCTTCACGCTGATGATGGCGCTCGACATCGCGCTGGGTTAAGGCATAAGAAGGCTGTCGGATCCCCGACAGCCTTCTTATGTATCCTGTCATTTTCAGAAAACGCTCCCGCCGACGGAACCGCAGTTCACGTCTCCGCTGGCCGTGACGCTGTCGCCGACGTCACCGCAATCGACGTCACCGCCCGCTTCGACCTTCCCGTTGACGGCACCGCAATCAACATCTCCCGCGGCCGTGACGTTGCCGTATACGTCGCCGCAATCGACGTCGCCGCCCGCCTTGACGTTCCCGTATACGTTCCCACAGCCGACGTCGAAATAGCTGAAAACGTTCTCCGCACTGCCGTTATACGAAAGTGTGACGCCGCTGACGAGCGGTTTTTTGATCTCCGACGACGAGATGAGCCGACGGCCGCGGAACAGGACCGCGCGCAGCGTCCCGTCATCCTCCCAGGGCAGGGAAAGGGCCTCGCCATGTGTCTCGAGCGGACACGCTTCGACAGCGGGCGCAGAGGGCGCTTCCTCCGTCCCGGGAGTTTCATCCGCAGCGGGCGGCATGGGCGGCTCCGCTTCTCTCGCGGGCAGGAGCTCCAGGCCAAAGAGCATGTCGATACTCACGCAGAAAAACTGTGCAAGCTGCTTGATATTGGAGATGTCGGGGGATGATATCCCGTTCTCCCACTTGCTTACGGCCTGGTAGGAGACATTCAGTTCTCGCGCCAGGGATTTTAACGACCGGGAGATATCGGAGATCTCCTGCTGCCTGGATTCGGCCGTCTTCTTGCCGGAGCCGGACATAATCTGCAGGTAGTCGATAAATACGGCAGCGATATTCTTCTCCG
>CAMVJF010000157.1 GCA_947167725.1 uncultured Clostridia bacterium
CCTGAACCGATAACTACCTTGGTCACACCCTCGGCGCTTCCTGCTGCCGATGCGCTACGGCGCGATGGTACTCCTCGCCGTACTCGTGATCGCCGTAGGGTATTTCTCCTTCTCTCTGTTCGATGACTCCGAACCCAAAAGCGCCTCGCCGACGCGAAAGAAAAAAACTGCTTGACAAAAGAGTAAAATCTGCTATAATACCCCTTGCCTTAAATGCGGCGCCGCCACAGGGTGCACCGGTCTTTCAATGCAGACACAGCACCGGCGGAGATTTGCGAGAGTGCTGGAATAGGTAGACAGGCACGTTTGAGGGGCGTGTGTCAACCGACGTGTGAGTTCAAGTCTCATCTCTCGCACCAAAACCTGTCACGAGAGTGACAGGTTTTTCTTTTTCCCCTGCGCGGGTCGCGGTCTTGCTTCGGGAGCCGCGATCATCGCCCTGGCTGTCAAAGGCATCCGTACGGATGTCTTTTCTGCTTTCATGATACGCTTTTGTTTGACAAAGCTCCGGAGAATGCATACAATTGCGGTAGAGTAATCCGTCTATGATGGGAGGAGCTTTGGTCATGGACAAGATTCTCCGCTTTCTCTCGGGCGTCGGCGTCTGGATCAAGCGCACGTTTTCCGAGCTTGTATCCGCACCAGGCATTATTTGGAAATGGTCGGAGGCGTCGACCCGGAACCGTCTGATCGCTCTCGGCGGCGCCGTGATCGCCGCCGCGATGCTCTTTACCATCATTCATTACTATATCCGCATGTTCAAAAGCAAACGCCGCGAGTCCCCCTTCGCGCTTGTTTTCATCCTCGCGGTGATCTGCGGCGGGATGTGGTTTGCCCGTCACGAGATCGTCCGATACCAGATGCCGGAGGCCGAGAGCGTCCGGGTCGAGGGTGACGATCTGCTGATTTATGATCGCTACTCTCTTGCGCCGGGCTTTATTCCGTTACAGGATTCGGAAGACTTCATGACCCCTTCCTGGCGGATCGTCGACGATACTGTCACCTGGCGCCTCGACGAGCGCCGCATCCTGCAGCTCACCGGGCTTCAATCCCTGTCTGCCGAAAGAGATTATGCCCTGGTATCCATGGAGCATGGAAGTCGGCATTCCGTTTCGCTGAATCATCAGAAGACAGGCCCTTATGAAAAATGGCAGCAGACTCTGGATGCGGATCTGTGGCTGTTCATCTTCCCGGACAGGCAGCTGACCGGGGAGCCCTGGTATCTGGAGAGCGGCTCCGAGATCCGCGCGGAGAGCATCTTTGAGATCGAGGAGCTCTGGAGCAGTGACAGCGTCAGCTTCGCTGTGCCCGAAACGGATTATAAGATCCTTGAGAACGATGGAGAGCGGGTCGTTTTTCTCGCGTTTCACAGCGGCAAATGGCTGAACGTCGTCGGCATCGCCCGCCAGATGGGCCCCGACCTCGTCGTCGGCATTTCCTACGCTACCGCCAACCGCTGGATAGACGGTGCGGACTCAGGAAATCATCATGTTTTCGACCCTCTGACCGATCCGGAAGAGCGCGAGGTCCTGTATGAACCGCTCGCCGCGCTCTTTGACGGCCGGATCCGTCTGATCCGCGATCCCTCCGAAGAGCTCGCCGCGCAGCTTCTTCCCGACCGGATCGTCAGTTACCCCATCCCGCTCTGCGATTGTCCCTCTTTCACCATCCCCCTGCGGGAGCTGGTGGAAATGAATCAGCCTCACTATGACTATCCGACTAACGGCTACACGGCCGAGAAGCTTCTTTTCATCGGAGAGGGGCCGGACGGGCAGGCGCAGCCGTATTCGCTCGTCAACGGCGCGAGCGTGCGCTGCAACTCCGCTACGGACGAACAACTCGCCACGCTGATAGCCTGGGACGAGGCCTATCAGAAAGGGAAAAGCTCGCCGGACGACGTCATTTCTGATTGGATCGGCGTCCCGGCCGTACCCTTTGAAGGCGGATGGCTGATGAGAACGGGCAGCTATTTCGGCGGCTATCCCGAATACTATTATCTCACGGCCGCTGACGAGTCTGCCCCCGCGGAGGCGGAAAACGATCCCTGATGCATTTTGCGCCGCGCTCGTGCCGCAGCGGCGAACGGCGGTGAAAAAGCATTGCATTTTCTCATGTTGAAAGGAGACGGAGATCATGGCTAAATTCAACTCCCTTGTTCCCGGGACGGAGATCGAAAACGCCGCCGAGGATTTCCGCGCGGCGCTCAAGGTCGAACAGTATCGCGTCGGCAAGGCGGCAGTCTATCTCCCCGCGGGCTTCAAGTGGAACTACATCCCCCTCTCGGGCGTGCGGAGCGCTGACGGGTCGCACCGCAACATCACCGCCGGGCACTGCGTCACCGTGACGGAGCGGAAACCAGCCGTCGAGCTCGTGACCGACGCGGAGCGCTTCACGCTCAGCCTAGACAAGGCCGAGAGCGTGCAGGCGATCCTCGATGCGATCGAGAGATAAGTATTATCCGCTTTTCGCGGGCGGAGTGCGATTCGTTATCCCTCCGCCGCTTCCTCCGCGCATTGGGCAGAATCATGAACAGGAAAGCTCCCCTTGAAAGGTCAAGGGGAGCTGTTATTATACCGGCTGTTTATTTCTTACTCAAAAACGCGCTGGTCGCCTCATCCTCATACTGTCTCGTATACAGACGGTAATAATGTCCGTGCGCCGCGAGAAGCTCCTCGTGGCGGCCGCGCTCAATGATCTTTCCGTCCTTCACGACCAGGATGATGTCCGCGTTGCGGACGGTCGAGAGACGGTGGGCGATCACGATGGAGGTCCTGCCGCGGATGATCGTATCGATCGCGCTCTGGATCTTCTGCTCGGTGATCGTATCGACCGAGGCCGTGGCCTCGTCAAGCACAAGGATACGCGGATCGGCAAGGATCGCACGCGCGAAGGAGATAAGCTGCTTCTCGCCGGTCGAGAGCATGTCGCCCCCCTCGCCCACGTCGGTCTCCAGACCTTTTTCGAGCCTCGCGATCACCTCGTCCGCGCTCACGAGCCTGAGCGCGCGCTCGATCTCGGCGTCCGTGGCGTCGGGATTGGCATAGAGCAGATTCTCCCGCACAGTGCCGGAGAAGAGATGCGGCGTCTGCAGCACGTATCCGATCGCGCTGTGCAGCCAGAGCTGGGATCGCTCGCGGGCATCGCGTCCGTCGATCAGAACGCTGCCCTCCGTGGGCTCGTAGAAACGGCAGATGAGATTCGCCAGCGTGGACTTGCCCGCGCCGGTCTCGCCGACGATGGCGACGTTCGTTCCGAAGGGGATCTTGAGATTAAAATGCTCGAGGATATACTCGTCGCCGTCGGGGTATTTGAAGCTGACGTCGCGGAATTCAATATCGCCTCGTAGCTCTTCCCAGTTTTCACGCTTCGGCTCAAAGCTGTCGCCATAGCGTTCGACGACTTCGGGCGTGTCGTTCACGTCCGGTTTTGTCTCGAGCAGCTTGCTCAACCGCTCGATGTTGACCTGCGTCGTGACAAGGTCGGAAAAGGCGTCGACCAACCAGCGGATTGGCTCCATCATGCCCTGTGCGTAAGACATGAACATCGAGAAGGTACCCACCTCGCTGCGCGCAATAAAGCCGCCCCGCCAAAGCACGATGGCGAGCGCGAGAGAGGAGGCGAAGTTCATCGTCACGGCAAACATGCCGCGCAGATGCGCCGCACGCACCGAGCGACGGAGCATGTTCCCCGTCTCATCCCTGAAGTCCTGTTCGATCTTGTCCTCAATGACCAGGGTCTTGACCGTCTTCGCTCCGGTGATGCCCTCGTTGAAGTTGCTGGTGATCCGGGAGTTGATCTCGCGGATCTCGCGGTTGACGCGCACCAGCTTCTTCTGGAACACGGAGAAGAGGACCACCAGCAGCGGCAGGATCGTCAGCACCAGCAGCGCAAGCCGGGCGTTGACGATGAGCATCGCCGCGATCGCGCCGATCACGTAGGCGATCTGCCAGACGCTGTCGATCACGGTCCAGGAGAAGAGCGCGCCGATGCGCGAGGTGTCGGACATCACGCGCGCGTGGATATAGCCGACGCTGTTCTGATTGAAGTAGGAAAAGGACAGCGTCTGAAGATGCTCGAAAGCCGCGTTGCGCAGATCTTTGTCGAGCCGCACCTCCATCCGCAGCGCGTTCTTGAAGGCAAAGAAGTTCGTCACGCCCGCCGAAACGATCACAAAGAGATACAGACAGATAAAAAAGCCGATCGTATCGATGGTTTTGAGGGCGACAAAGTGGTTCAGCGCGTATCGCTGGAGCAGCGGCGTGCCGATATCGATGACGCTGCCGGCGATCCCACAGAGGACCATCGTCAGCATCATGCCGCGGTATTTCTTCAGGAACGGCAGCATTTTGCCGATCCCGAAAAAGCGCAGCGAGCTTTTCTTTTCGGAGGACTGATTCATAGCTGCGCCTCCTTTACCGTGCCGGACTGGATCTCGTAGATGCTCTGGTAGATCCCGCCCGCGCGCTTGAGCTCCTCATGCGTTCCCTGCTCGCTGATCCGTCCGTTTTCCAGCACCAGGATCTTGTCTGCCTTGGAGAGCGTCGTGATGCGGTGGGA
>CAMVJF010000158.1 GCA_947167725.1 uncultured Clostridia bacterium
GCGCTCGCGCCCTACAAGTGCGCGATCCTGCCGCTGTCGAAAAAGGAGATCCTGACCGGTCCGGCTATGGAGCTGTATCGTGAATTGTCCAAAGAGTTCATGTGCGACTACGACGAAACCGGTTCGATCGGCAAGCGCTACCGTCGTGAGGACGAGATCGGCACGCCCTTCTGCATCACCTTTGACTTCAACACCGTAGGCACCGAAACCGATGAGGCCGACCATTGCGTCACGATCCGTGACCGCGACAGCATGGAGCAGGTCCGCATCCCGATCAGCGAGGTCAAGAGCTACATCTCCGAACGCATCAGATTCTGAGGGAGCGCACAGAAATGAAAGATGGTTTTGTAAAAGTCTCCGCTGCTTCGCCCGTGATTCGGGTGGCGGATTGCGAGTATAATGCCGAACGCGTGATCGAAGCGATCGAGAAAGCGAAGAAGCTCGGCGTGAAGGTCCTCGTTTTCCCGGAGCTGACGCTCACCGGCGTGACCTGCGGCGATCTGCTGGGACACCGGGTGCTGCTCGACGGCGCGGCGCGCGCGCTGGAGAAAGTCGTCAAGGCGACCTCCGGAACGGAAATGCTTGTTTTCGTCGGACTTCCGCTTGCGCTTGGCGGCGGCGTGTACAGTGTTGCCGCCGCGGTCTGCAACGGCGATGTGCTCGCCTTCATCCCCCGCGAGAACGTCAGGGGCACGCTCTTCAGCGCTCCGAGCGATCAGATGTCAGCCTCGATCGATTGCTCCGCTTACTTTGAGCCTGACAGCGGCTATGTCCCCTTCCATGTCGTCTCCCGCAATGCCACCTTCCCCTGCTATGCGCTGCCCGAGCTTCGCGTCGCGGTCGAGATCGGTGTGGGAAACGAACGCTTCGGTGCCGACACACAGCGTCTCGCTCTTAACGGCGCGACCCTGATCGCCCAGATGGCCTCTTTTCCGCAAACCGTCACGAGCAGTGACGAGGCGCGCGAGAATGCGCTCTATGAATCCCGTCTTTACAAATGTGGGCTTGTGCTTGCCGCACCCGGGCGCGGAGAGAGCACGACCGACAACAGTTATTCCGGGCTCTGCCTCGTAGCGGAAAACGGCGAGCTGCTTGCCGAAAACGAGGCCGCGAACGGCGCGCTCGCGATCAGTGAGATCGACGTTCAGCACATGACGACGCTGCGCCGCCGTGTCGGCGGCTTTGAGCAGAAAAGCCCTCCGACCGCATTTGACTGGTGCTTTGAGCCTGTCATTACCAACGTACCCCGCCGTTATCGCAAGCATCCCCAACTCCCCGACGATTCCGAGGCCCTGGCAAAGTATTGCGAGCGCATGCTCGACATTCAGGTTTCAGGACTCGTCAAGCGGATGGAGTACGCCCACCTCGACCACTGCGTCGTCGGCATCTCCGGAGGCGTCGACTCTACTCTGGCCGTGCTTGTCAGCTCAATGGCCGTCAAACGCATGGGGCTGCCCTTGACAAATGTCGTCGCATGCACGATGCCCTGCTTCGGCACTTCGAGCCGCACCAAGTCAAACGCTGTCGTCGTGGCGGAACAGATCGGAGCGGAGGTCCGCGTGATCGACATTTCCGCGAGCGTTTATCAGCATTTCGACGACATCGGCCACGCGCATGACGATTACTCCATTGCCTTCGAAAACGCGCAGGCCCGTGTTCGCACGATGGTCCTCATGGATATCGCCAACAAGGTCAACGGTCTCGACGTCGGCACCGAGGACCTCAGCGAGTATATCGACGGCTGGTGCACTTACAACGGCGACCACACGAGCATGTATGACGTGAATCTCGGGATGACGAAGACCCAGGTGCGTGCCGCCGTCAGCCACATTGCGGCGAAAACGGACAACAAGGTCCTCAAGGCCGCGCTCTACGACGTGCTCGACTGCCCCGTGACGCCTGAGCTTCTTCCCATCCACGACGATCTGATCGAGCAGAAAAGTGAAGACGCCGTCGGCTCATACAGCCTCCAGGACTTCTTTACGCACAAGATCCTTGTCTGCGGCTTTGATCCGATCAAGACGCTCCGGCTCTCAAAGCTTGCGTACGGCGACGAATTCACCGACGCCGAGCTCGTCAAATGGCTCAAGAGCTATTCCAGGCGCCTCTTCTCTCAGCAGTTTAAGCGGAGCTGCCTCATGGACGGTCCGGCTGTCGAGTCTTTCTCGGTTTCGCCGCGAACCGGCCTGCACATGCCCTCCGACGGAGAATGCACGCTCTTCCTGCGCATGCTTGAAGAATACCGCGAGTGATCCCCTTGATTGAAAAAAAAGCGGGGTGCTGCTATCTGCAGCATCCCGCTTTTTCGTACGAATGACCAAATCCTCTGTACGGATTCGGTTTGACCCGACGATCTTTCGATTTATTCAAAAAATTCTTTTCTTTAAATCGCAATAGTGGTATACTACGAATACGGAAGCCTTTCCTCATTCAGGATGGGCTGAACCGAATTCAAGCGCGGCGTACGGTTTTTCGGCCGTTTGCCGCCATATACAGGAGGAATGGCAGAATGAAGTTCACTTTCGCTGAAAAACGGATGGATTCGTCCGAGGACCTGCGCGCCTATGCCGTCAAGAAGATCGGAAAGCTCGACCGTTTCTTTAAAAACGAAGCCGAGGCTTTCGTCACCTTCTCGATCGAACGCGGCCGCTTCCGCGCAGAGATCACGATCCACAACAACGGTCTGTACTACAGAGCAAGCGAACTGACCAACGACATGTACGCGTCTGTTGACTCCGGCGTCGCCGCGATCGAGCGGCAGATCCGCCGGAACAAGACACGCCTCGAGAAAAGACTTCGCGAGGGTGCACTGGAGCGTGACGCCGTGCCTGCCTTTGTCCCCACCGAGGAAGATGAGGGCGAGGAGTTCAAGATCGTCCGCAGCAAGCGCTTTTCGATCAAGCCCATGGGCGTTCAGGAGGCCATTCTGCAGATGAATCTTCTGGAGCACGAATTCTTCGTTTTCCGCAACATGGACGCTGAGGATGCGATCGCCGTGGTCTACAAGCGCAAGAACGGCGGTTATGGTCTGATCTGCGACGACGGACAGGACGATTGAATCGGTTCATTTGAATAGATCAGCGGCGGCCGGGATAATCCGGCCGCCGCTTTGCATTCTGTCGAACTGATGATCGATCAACTGAAGCGAAACTCAACATATCTCGTGAACCGCTCGCCGGCCCGGAGGAGCGTGCTTGGAAACTCCGGCTTGTTCGGCGCATCGGGGAAAAACTCCGGCTCAACAGCAAAGCCTGAGTGCGGCTCCCAGCCCCGGTCCAGAAAGGTGCCCGTATACAGCTGCAGCGCGGGAAAATTGGTCAGTACCGTTAACCTGACGTCTTCCGTCCCGGCAACGCAGGCCGGCGAGGAGGAAAGCACAAAGCAGTCATCATAATCCCGCGCGATCTCCCGCATGGCTGAAAAGTCAAAATCGCCTTCGGCGCGCAGGATGCGTCCGGTCGGGATCCCTGCGCGGTCTTTTTCAAGATATTCCGCAGCGCCGAGGCGAAGCCTCGTCGAAAGGATATTCTTCTGACCGAGCGAAAAATAGAGATGTGTGGTTGGCGCAAATACCGTGTCGCGATCGCTTTGACCGAGAAAATCGATACGAATGCCGTCCTCTGTGACGGAATAGACCGCCTTAACCTCCATCGCTCCCGGAAACCCGTTATCGCCGTCATGCGAGAGAAGCGTAAAGGCTACGCTGTTCTCACTCGCGATCTCACCCTTCCATCGTCGGTGACTCCAGGATGCGTTCACATTCCCGCCGTGCAGCGTGTTTTCTCCTTCATTCGCATCCAGCATGACGCGCTCGCCGCCCAGCATAAAGGACGCGCCGCCGATGCGGTTGGCATAGCGGCCGACGATCGCGCCGATATACGAAGCGCTCTTCTCATAGCTTTCGAGCGTATCAAAGCCGAGGATCATTTCCTTTCCGCGGAATCGGAGACTCTGCGCCGCTGCGCCGTATTCGATCACGCGGAGGGAAATCTCTCCCTTCTCGATCGTGAAGCTTCCATATCCGAAAAAGTCATCGGTTCGGATCATCTTCTTCTCTCCTCTTCTTCGAAAGTCGCGTTAACCTTAGTCTATTTACTCAAAAAAATCAAGCCTGTTTTATCGTATTTTAACAATTTTTCTTTTTTTGACCGAAAAACCATTGTCTATTATGAAGCACAGCTTGTTTCTTGCCGCTCCTTGGGTTATAATGTAAACAACCGAAATCGGTTTATGACTACGGTCAAATATTAAGGAGGTCAGTCCATGCTTACGAATGAATATCTAAATCGCGTTTACGCAGAGGTCGAAAAGCGCGACGCCGGCGAACCCGAATTTCTGCAGGCCGTCCGCGAGGTCTTTGATTCCCTGGAGTTTGTCGTTGACAAGCATCCCGAGTGGGAGAAGGCCGGTCTGCTCGAGCGCTTTGTCGAACCCGAGCGTGTGATCGAGTTCCGTGTTCCCTGGACGGATGACAACGGCGTCCGAACGGTAAACCTGTTCGGCATCGTTCTTCTTGAAGAGTATCTCGAAGTCTT
>CAMVJF010000159.1 GCA_947167725.1 uncultured Clostridia bacterium
GCCGCCGCATCCCGCGGCTCATCGGCGTTCGACCCGGCTGTCCGTCTGGCCTCGGCCGCAGCCCGGAGGCCGCAGCGGTCGTTATCTTGCTTCGGATAAACTCGCTATCCAATTGAGACGCACTGATTCTAACAGTATTCGACAGCAATGTCAACACAATTTCTCGGCGGAAAAAGAAGTTTTTCCATGCCACTCAATAGCGTACGGACCACAGCGTCAGGCCCTGTGCGGGAGCCGTCGGCCCGGCCTCGAGCCGCTCGCGCGCCTCGAGGATCGCGCGCATCTCCTCCGGGGAGCGTTTGCCCTCCCCGACCTCCAGCAGCGTGCCGACCAGGATGCGCACCATGTGGTACAAAAAGCCGTCCGCGCTCAGCGCGATGCGGATCTCGCCGCCCATGCGCGTGATCTCGATGCTTCGCAGATCGCGCACGGCTGTTTTTTTCATGCGGCGGTTAGCGCAGAAAGAGGAAAAGTCATGCTCGCCGACGAGCCTTGCCGCCGCCGCGCGCATCGCCTCGAGATCGAGCGGATGCGGCCAGGAGAGCATCCAGCGGCGCTCGAAAACGTTCGGCTCCTCGCTGTTCCAGATGCGGTAGACGTAGGTCTTTTCCCGGCAGGAGAGACGCGCGTGAAAACGCGGAGACGCCTCGCAGAGCGCGATCGCGCCGATGTCCTCCGGCAGATATCGGCGGATATCCGAAAGCAGCGTCTCGCAGCTCGCCTCCGTCTCCGCGCGAAAGGAGCAGACCTGCCCGATCGCGTGCACGCCCGCGTCCGTCCGCCCCGAGCCCGCGACCTCGATTGGCTGGGCGAGCAGGCGGCTGAGCAGCGTCTCGAGCCGGCCCTGTATCGTGTTTTCGCTGTTCCCCTGCCGCTGCCAGCCGTCATAGCGCGTGCCGTCGTAGCAAAGCGTGAGCTTGAAATTGCGCATCGCGTATCCTTCTCTCCTCTCCTCCGTGGAAAAGGCTGACCTGTCGTGCTATTCCCCTTCCTTCTCCGCGTTCAGACCGGAGAAATCCCCCGGCATCGGCTCGCCCGCCTCGATCAGCGGCAAATACCAGTCCTCGTAGTGGCGGGGAAGCATGTTTTCATAGGGCATGGCGCTCATGTCGCCCGTCCTGACATCCTCCCAGTCCATGCCCCAGGGGCGCAGGAAGATGTAGTAGTCGACCCAGTTGTCCGCAGTCTCGTAATAGCGGCAGTTGAGGAAGATGAAGCCCTTGTAGTCCCGCATCAGGCCGGCGCCCGGGTCGGCCTGCCATACGCCGCCGGAAAGATCGCAGCTGTAAAAGAACCCGCCGCTCGTCGTCATCCTCCCCTTTTCCGTCAGACCGGGTCCGAAGGAAAGCGCCGCGTCCGCCAGGTAGTCGCCGTCCTCGTCCCAGATCCGGAGCGAGCCCTCGTCGCCGTCAACCTCGAGCGAGGCGCAGACGTCCCAGTAGTGGCCGAGGTAGCCCTCCTCCTCGAAGCGGCCGGAGACGTTGTAGGTGATCCAGTAGCCGTAGTAGTCGCCCTGCCATTCCCCATAGCGTTCTCCCTCCGCCGCCGCGAGCGCGAGCTCGATCGGGATCCCGTCCTTCGTAAGGTAGATCGCGACGCCGAGGTCGCCGACATTCTCAAGCGTGAGCACGCCGTTGTGCAGCGTGCCGGCGAGGCACTTCTCGCCGGAGATGGCAAGGCTCTCGCCCTCAAGCGTCCAGGCGGCGCTGACGCGCTCGCCCTCAAACGTGTAGCTGCACTTGCCGTCCTCGCTGAGTTCGATGGCGAACTCGCCCTTGACAAGCTCGTCGAGCGGGACCTCGACGCCCATCGACTCGGCCCGGACGGGGAGATAGCGGCCGAGGACCGGGTCGCGCTCGGCAGGCGCGGGCGGCAGCTGGAGCGGCGCGGCGTCCTTACTGAAGAGCAGCGTCATGCCGGAGTCCATCACGTCCTCCAGCGTGAGCACGCCGTTGCGGAGCGTGCCCTCGAATTCAAAGCCGCGGCCGTTCAGGCGGAAAGCGCCGCCGCTTTCCTTGCGCCAGCTCCCCTCGCTCTCCTCGCCGTCCATGTTGACACGGCAGCTGCCGTCCCCGTTGAGCTCTATGGAAAAGCCATCTTTCCACAGCGCGTCGATATCGACCGCCTCGCTGCCGCGCTCGGCGCGCCGGGCGGTGTAAAGGCCGAGGTCGATCTCGCTGACCTCGGCCGGCGCGAGCGGGAGCGTTTCGCTCTTGTTGACAAAGAGGAGATACGCTCCCGCCGTGAGCGCGACCGCGACGATAAGCACGAGGAAGAGCAGACGAAGGCTCTTGCTCGACGCGCGTTTTTTCTCCGGCGCGCGAAAAACCGTCGGATCGCAGCCGGGCGAAGCCGCGCGCGCCGTCGCCTCGACGGTCTCGATCGGCTCGGCGCGGCGGGCGCCGCAGACGATGCAGTATCTCGCACCCTCTTCCAGTTTTGCGCCGCATTGTGTGCAGAAGGCCATTTCCCTCCGCTCCTTTCTCCGGGATTCTTTCCGCTTTGATTCTACCATGAACGACGCGGCCGCGCAACAGGAAAGCTCCCTCCTTTCATACAAAGGAGGGAGCTTTTCCCGTATCGGATCGGAACGTCAGAACGAGAAGACCACGCCGGCCGCCGCCGAGGCGAGGATAAAGACGATCGGGTGGAGCTTTTTCGTCGCCTTGACGCCGCGCGTGAACACCAGCAGCACCGCCGCGAGGATCAGCGCCTTCCAGTTGAAAAAGTATTTCCACCAGCCGGCGCCGCCGCCGAGCGCATCCCAGTGGAACAGCGCGATCCTGACGACGAGCAGGCCGGCTGCGGCGATCAGACCGATCGAGCAGGGGCGCAGGCCGTAGAACGCGGCGTCGACATAGGGATTGCTGCGGAACTCCTTCAGCGCGCGGGCGATCAGCAGGACCACGATGACGGAGGGCGTGATGAGACCGATCGTCGCGAACAGGCCGCCGAGCACGCCCGCCGTGCGGAAACCGACGTAAGTCGCCATGTTCACGCCGATGGGGCCGGGCGTCGATTCGGAGACGGCGATCATGTCCGCGAGCTGCGCGGGAGTGAACCAATCCGGATGACGTTCTCCCATGTCATAGCGGAAGGGCAGCGTCGCCATGCCGCCTCCGCTCGAGAACAGACCGGTCTTGAAAAACTCGAAAAACAGCGTCAGAAGCAGCTTCATTTCCCTCGCACCCCCAGTCTGGTCAGGAGGATGCCGGCCGCGCCGCAGAGCACGACGAAAATGATGGGAGAGATGTCGAAAAAGATGCTCAGTGCGAAGACGGCAAGGCACAGCACGAGCGCCGCTTTGTCCTTGATCGCGCTCTTCCAGAGCTTGATCACGGAGTTGAAGATCAGCACGCAAACGCACACGCGGATCCCCGCGAAAGCGCTCTTGACCGCCGGGATGTCGGCAAAGTTCTGGATGATGCCGGCGATCACGGTGATGATGAGGAAGGACGGGAGCACCACGCCGACGGTCGCAACGACGGATCCCGCGACCCCGGCGACCTTATATCCGACAAAGGTCCCGGTGTTGACGGCGATGATGCCGGGGGTGCACTGTCCGACCGCGTAATAGTCCATCAGCTCCTCGTGCGTCGCCCAGCCGTTGCGGTCGATGACCTCCCGCTCCAGAATGGGGATCATCGCGTATCCTCCGCCGAAGGTGAGCACGCCCACCCGCATGAAGGCGGCGAACAGCTTCAACAATGTCATTGACGCAGCGCCTCCGCGAAGGAGACATATCTCGCCGTGCGCTCGGCGCAGTCCTCACGGCTCTCGCCGCGCACGAGAACGTAGACCTTGATCTTGGGCTCGGTGCCGGAGGGACGGACAATGAAGCTGCTGCCGTCGGCCAGCTCGAAGTACAGCACGTTCGAGCCGGCGAAGGGCGTCTTGTCGACCTTGCCGAGGCCTGCGACGTAAACGCTGCCGTCAAGGTAGTCGCGCTGACGCACGACCTCGGTCCCGGCGATCTCCTTCGGCGGGTCGGAGCGCAGCGTGCTCATCAGCGTCTTCATCTTCTGCAGGCCGTCGAGGCCGGGCATGACCAGGTTGAGCGTCTTTTCCATGAACCAGCCGTATTTTTCATACAGCGCGTCCATTGCGTCGAGCAGCGTCATGCCTTTCTTGTAGTAATGCGCCGCCATTTCCGCGACGAGCAGCGAGGCCGTCACGGCGTCCTTGTCGCGCACGTAGTCGCCGACCATGTAGCCGTAGCTCTCTTCAAAGGCGAAGATATAGCGGTAGCTTCCGGCCGCCTCCCAGGAGGCGATGCGCTCGGCCATGAACTTGAAGCCGGTGAAGGTGTCCTCGAAATGGACGCCGTTGGCCTCCGCCACCGCGCGCGCCATCGCGGAGGAGACGATGCTCGAGACCGTGCCGGCGTTCTCGGGCAGGGTGCCGTTTTCGCGTCTGGCATTGATGACATAGTCCAGAAGCAGCACGCCGAGCTGGTTGCCGGTGATGGGGACGTAGTCCTCGCCGCTGCGGACCATGGTGCCGATGCGGTCGCAAAACAGATATGGAGT
>CAMVJF010000160.1 GCA_947167725.1 uncultured Clostridia bacterium
AGCCACTGGCTCACGAGAAAGTTCGGCACCAGCGTGACCTGATAGGGCATGAGCATCAGGATCACGTAGAAGAAGAACACGCCGTCGCGCATCTTGCCCCGCCAGCGCGTGAAGCTGTAGGCCGCGACGGACGCGACCGCCACCTGGAAGATCACGATCGGCAGCACCAGCAGGATGCTGTTCCAGTAGCGGATCAGATAGGTCGGGGATTTGATCAGGCCGGAGACATACTGCGAAAGCGTGACGCGGTCGGGAATGAATTTGAGATTCACGCGCTCGGAGACATAGCCGCCGCCCGAGGTGGAAAAGATCATGCCGTAATTCGATTTGATCTCGCTCTCGGACATGAAGGAGTTGGTGATGGTCAGCACCGTCGGCAGCAGGAAGATCACCGCAAAGACGAGGCAGAGCAGAAACATCACGCCGCGGGAGAAGGTCTTTTTCTTCTTCATCCCTCCACGTCCTTTCCGAACCAGTCCTCGATCTTGAAGAGGAGCGCGATGAGCACGACCATCACCGCCGCCATGATCACCGCGGCCGCGGAGAGCTTCTGGTAATCAAAGGAGCGGAAGGTGTTGTTCATAAAATGCTGGAGCATATACAGCCGCCCGAGCGGATAGTCCCCCGTCAGCAGATAGACCTCGCGGAAGACCTTGAAGGAGTTGATCAGCGAGAGGATCGTGACGAAAAGCACCGTCGGGGAGAGATAGCGCAGCTTGATGGCAAAAAACTTATAGGTCTCGGAGGCGCCCTCGACGTCGGCCACCTCGAGCAGCTCGCGCGGGATGTTGGCAAGGCCGGCCATGAAGAGGATCATAAAGTAGCCGAGATTCTTCCACAAAAAGAGCATCACGACGACGTAGATGTTCCAGTCGCTCTGCAGCCAGTCGATCCGCTGACCGCCGAGGAGGAGCCAGAGCTCGTTGATCGTGCCGTTGTAATTGAACAGGACCTGCCAGATCAGCACCACGGAGGCCACAGGGACCATCATGGGGCTGAGGAAAAAGGTGCGGAAGGTGGATTTCCCGGGGATGCGCGCCTCGAGCATCAGCGCGAGCATGAGCGAGAGCACGACGGCCAGCGGCACGGCGAGGGCCGAGAACAGCAGCGTGTTCTTCGACGCGAGGAGAAAGGCCGAGTTGGAGAGCAGCTTGCGGAAGTTCTCTAACAGGACGAAGTTATGCGAGGCGACGCCGTCGATCAGCGAATAATAGACCACGACGCCGAAGGGAAGGATGAAGAACACCCCCACGCCCAGGAGACTCGGCGAGAGAAAGCAGAGGGAAGCGCCGAGGTCGCGCCATTTATTATTCCGTTTTTCCTTTTCTCTGTCGCTCATGTGTCTCTCCAAAGGCCGAAAAACGCCATTTTCTATCAAGATATTGTATCACAGGAATATGCCGAACGCAAGAAAAAGCGTTTGGCAGAAATGGGAGAAATATGTTTTTTCCCGCGGAGCTCCCCCGCTTCCCCCGGAATGGCGAAGGGAAGCCGCTCTCCCCGGCGGCGGGCAGAGAAGCGGCGGAGGGAGGGCCCTCCGCCGCGGATGATGTGTTGATGGAAGCTCAGCGCTGCTCGTTGACATAGATCGAGAGCTTGCCCTGGACGAGCTTTGCGACCTCCTCCGCGCTCTTCTGGCCGGAGAAGAAGGCGTCGGTCTGCTCGGAGATGATATCCAGGACCGCCGTGTTCGCGCTGTAGACCCTGGTGGTGTTCCGGATCAGGTCCATGACCTTGTCGGCCTGCTCCTGCGTGAGCGCGTAGAAGAAGATCTCGCCGCTCTCCTCGCTCCAGGCGCCGCCGTGCGGGACCGGCTTCTTCTCGCCGTTCTCGTCAAGGAGGAAATTGCCGTTCTCGTCCTTCTCGTACTCGAGGGTCATGGCCTTCCCGAGGTCCTTTTCCAGCAGCTTCCGGTTGGCCGGGAAGCCCCAGTGATAGCCGGTTTCGAGCGCCTTTTCCGTCATCAGCGTGCGCAGGAAAGACCAGGCGGCCTGCTTGTCGGCGCACTTGGAGGTGATGCCGTAGCCGGAATCCACGCTGAGATAGCTGCCCACGCCCGAGGCCGTCGGGAAGCCGATGTAGGTCAGCTCGCCGCCGAACATGTTCTCATAGCGCTGGATATCGTCAAAGCCGTAGAGCACGGTGCGAAGGAGCATCTGTTTGCCCTCGCGGATGCGCTGCTCGTCGCCCTGGTACTCTTCCCAGTTGAAGTTCATGGAGTCGAAGCTGTTCGGGAAGAGTCTGGCGAGCTTCAGCGTATCGACGAATTCCTGGCTGTCGAAGTTGACCTTGCCCGTGGTCCAGTCGATGTAGTAGTCCGCGTCGATCGTCACGACGTCGCGCAGAATGTCGCCGCTGGTCGTGAACGCGTCGAGCACCGTGCAGCCCTCGGGCATCGTGGCGAGCGCGGCGAGAAGCTGCTCCGCGTTCCAGCCCGGCTCGCTGCCCACGACGCGCGCGGAGCCCGCGAGGGTCATGATGCGGAAGGTGGTGACGGTGGAGCAGAGCTTGCCGTCGACCTCGAGCGCCCGGAGGACGTTCGGCAGGAAGACATCGCGCTTGAGCTCGGCGTCGGAATCGAGGAAGGGATAGAGGTCCGCGAGCAGGCCCTTGGCCGCAAGCTGCTGGTAAGGCATGCCGTTGAGCGCGAGGATGTCCGGCATCGCGCCCGACATGATCTCGGTCGTCAGCTTGGTCAGGCCGGCGTCCCAGTCGGTCTCGTTGTCATACTGCGCATAGTCGACGACCCTGATGCGTACGTTGGACGTGCGGTTGAACTTTACGACCGCGTTCTGCAGATCGGAGTCGGCGTAGCGGCAGGCCAGCGTCAGCTCCTCCTTGTGGGGAACGGAATCATAGTTCTTGCGCTCGACCTTCACGAACTCGGTGGTCGCGTGATCGAAGGTGGCGTCCCAGTTGTTGCACACGGCGAAAAAGCTGCCGTCCGGGAGGATCGTGAAGCCCGAGAGGCTCTGCGGGAGGACGTCGACGTTCAGCCAGTCGAAGACCTTCTCGCCGTCATCGTCGCCCGGATTCCAGCCGTAGACGTTGACGCCGCTCTGGTAGTAGAGCTCGTAATCGCCGCCGCCGGGATAGAGCATATAGGCGTTGTAAGGCGCGTCCACGGTTTTGCTCACGCGCCCCTTGGCAAGGTCGAGTACGGCGATGTGGCTGTCATAATTGACCTCGTCGTTATACAGGACGCACAGCGTGCCGTCGCGCAGGCGGAAGAGGGTGTTGGCATAGCCGTTGATCTTGATCGTGGAGGCGGTGCTGCCGTCCGTGTTCATGATCTGCAGGCCGCTCGGCGTGACGACGACGAGCCGCCCGTCCTCATAGGCCATGGCGCTGACCCAGAAGTACTCGTCGCTCTTCGCGCCTATCTCGGCGAGGCTCAGCTCGCGGCCGGTCGCGTCCATCGTGCGCAGGAACCAGCTCTCCCGGAAGTTCTGGTAATCATAGTAGTTCATATCCTGATCGGTGACGCCCTCGGGCGCGTCGTTCCAGCTGTCCGGGACGTGGTAGATCGCCGCGAGCGTGCCGTCGCCGCTGCGCGCGAGTTTGAACAGCTCGCAGGACTGATCGTGGCCCTCGAGCTCCTCGGGCTTGAATTCCGTGTAGTTCGCGAGCTTCGTCAGCTTGCCGTCGAAGTCCACGAAGGCAAGGCCCTCCTCGCGGATGTCGAACTGGCCTTCCCAATCCTCCTTCTCGCCCGGCTTGGGCTCGCGGCGTCCGACGACGTCGGAGGTCGTGGTGTAGAAGCCGTCGTCGGTGAAGAGCAGCGCGCTCATCGGATCGGCGCTGTCCTTCTCCACCTCGCGGAAGGAAGAGGTATAGACAAATGCAGGGGTGCTTTCCTTGCCGGCGCTGCCCGGCTTGGAGCCGCCGTCGCCGCAGGCCGCAAGCGAAAGGAGCATCGCAAGCGCCAGCACAGAGGCGAGCAGCATTCTCAGGTTCTTATTCATAATTAACCTCCGTTTGCAGAGTTTTTTCCATGGCGGCGTGCCGGAAGACGCTCCGGCACGAGTGCATTGTAGCACAATCCCCCGCGCTTGTGTCTTAATCTTTCTTAAAGTATCTTTTGGGAATTGTTTCTCCGCCGCGCGTTATGCTATAATGAGCGCACAAGCGCTTATTCTCCATCCCGGAGGTGATCCATTCATGGCAAACAGATCCCATATCCTGATCGTGGACGACGACGCCGACATCCGCCAGGTGCTCCAGCTCCTCCTCCGCGAGAGCTATAACGTCAGCGAGGCCGCCGACGGCCCCGCCGCCATCCGCGCGGTCGAGGAAAACGCCGATATCGACCTCATCATCCTCGACGTGATGATGCCCGGCATGTCCGGGCTGGAGGTCTGCGACAGGCTGCGCGAGCTCACCAACGCGCCCGTGCTCTTCCTGACCGCCAAGTCCGCCGAGTCCGACCGGCTCTCCGCTTATCGCAGCGGCGGCGACGACTTCCTCTCCAAGCCCTTCTCCCACGGCGAGCTGCTCGCCAAGGTGGGCTCGCTGCTG
>CAMVJF010000161.1 GCA_947167725.1 uncultured Clostridia bacterium
GTCTATGCCACGAACGACGGCTACGGCCGTCTCGGCCCGGACGCCGCACGCCCCGGCTTCGACACGGCCGCCTTCTGGGCGAGGAGCGGCCTGGCCCGGGCGCAGGCCTACAGCGACCAGCCGCCCTGCACCTCCGCGGCCGCCGCCGGCGACATCATCGCCAGCATGGGCTTCACCACCGGCGTGCTCGCCGCGTATATCCAAGCGAAGGCAACAGGCGTCGGCTGCGAGATCTATACCTCGCTGTTCGGCACTGCGCTCTGGGTGGGCAGCGTCAACGCCGTGCTGAACCAGTACATCTCCAACTACGGCTCGGTCTACGGCAAGCCGGCCTTCCTCGCCATCGCCATGGACTACATCTGCAGCGACGGGAACTGGATCAGGCTCTCCGGCCAGAACGCCGACCGCTACTGGCCCGACTTCTGCCGGGCGCTGGGCCTTGAGGAGTATGAAAACGATCCGCGCTTCAGCACCAGCGTCGCGCAGTGCGCGAACGCCACGGCCTGCTTCGACCTGATCGACTCGAAGATCCGGCAGAAGCCGCTCGACGAGTGGGTCAGGATCCTGAACGCGCACGATCTTCCCTTTGAGCTTGTCAACACGGGCGCCGCGGCCGCCCGCGACGAGCAGGCGATCGCGAACGGCTATGTGGAAACGATCGACTATCCCCGGGGCGGAGAGACCTATGTCACCATGCCCCCGATGAGGATCAGCGGCAGCACGCCGCCCAAGCGCGAAAAGGCGGCAAAGAAGGGCGAGCACACCGTCGAGGTCCTGCGGGAATACGGCTTCAGCGAAGAGGAGATCCGCCTTCTCATCGAGCGCGGCGCCGCCGAGCAGCACGCGTAAGCGCCGGGTCCGGCACCGCGTCGGACGGCAACATTCAGAATAAAAGGAGATTGTCAGAAATGAGCAAGCTTTCAGGCAAGTATGCGATCGTCACCGGTGGCAACAGAGGCATCGGCGCGGCGATCGTCAAGAGATTTCTCGAGGACGACGCGGCAGGAGTCGCGATCTTCTGCCGCAGGTATGACGCAGCCGTCGCCTTCGCCGCCGAGGTCGATCCCTCCGGCGAGCGCGCCTTTCCCGTGGCCTGTGACGTCTCCGACGCCGAGAGCGTTCACGAGGCGGTCGCGAAGGTCCTTGAGAAGTTCGGCCGCATCGACATCCTCGTCAACAATGCCGGCATCACCCGCGACCGCATCTTCCACCGCATGAGTCTTGAGGAGTGGAACGCAGTCATCTCCACCAACCTCACCAGCATGTTCAACACCTGTCATGAGGTCTATCCTCTCATGCGCGCCCAGGAATACGGCCACATCGTCAATATCGCCTCCGGCTCCGTCTGGGGCAACGTCGGCCAGGCGAACTACGCCGCCTCCAAGGCCGGCGTCGTGGGCTTCACCTCCACCCTCGCCAAGGAGGGCGCGCCCAAAAACGTCGTCTGCAACTGCATCGCGCCCGGCACCATCGAGACCGACATGCTCAAGGCCGTCCCGCCCGAAAAGTACGCCGAGTTCTGCGCGGCCGTCCCTATGAAGCGCATCGGCCAGCCAAGCGAGATCGCCTCGGTCGCGTCCTTCCTCGCGTCCGACGACGCAAGCTACGTCACCGGGCAATGCATCAGCGTCAACGGCGGCTACCGCACCGGACCCTGATCCGGCGAAAGTTGTTGAAAAAGAGGTCAAACGAACTATGAACAGAGTAGTATTTGTCGACGGTCTGCGCACGCCCTTCGGCAGAATGGGCGGCAAGCTGTGCAGCTTCTATCCCTCCGAACTGCTGGGCATGACCATCAAGGAACTTCTCGACAGGAACCGCATCGACAACCGCGCAGAGGTAGCGGTCTACGCCGGCTCCGCGCTCAACGACGGGCACGCCTACAACATGGCGAGGTTCGCAGCCCTGTACGCGGGCCTGCCTTATGAATCCACCGCGACCTTCATCGAGATGCAGTGCGGCTCCGGCATCGCCGCGTCAACCATGCCGCGCTCGCGCTGCAGAACGGGGACGAGGAGATCTGCGTCGCCGGCGGCGCGGAGGTGTACAGCCAGATGTTCGCGAAATTCTCCTCCGCCCTCCCGCCGTACAAGGCGGTCTTTCCCGCGCCGATCCCGCAGCATCTGGCACCGAAGCCGGAGGACGATATCGGCATGATCGAGATCTCCGACCGCATGGCGGAGAGGTGGAAGGTCAGCCGCGAGGAATGCGACGCCTTCGCGCTCATGAGCCAGCAGCGCGCCTCGGCCGCGCTCAGCTCCGGAAAGCTCTCGCAGGACATGTTCGAGATCGTCATCCCGCAGCGCAAGGGCGAGCCCATCGTCGCAAACGAAGACGAGCAGCCCAGACCCTCCACCACGCTTGAGGGCCTTGCCCGGCTCAAGCCCGTGCGCGAGGGCGGCGTCACCACCGCCGGCAACGCGTCCGGCCGCAACGACGGCGCATCCGCGCTTTTGATGATGACCGAGGAAAAGGCGCTGTCCCTGGGTCTGAAGCCTGTCGCGTACTGGGTGGGCGGCGCGGTATGCGGCGTCGATCCGAAATGCATGGGCATCGGCCCGGCCTACTCCAACGTCAAGCTGCTCAGGCGCTTCGGCCTGCAGCTCAACGACATCGACGTGTACGAGTGCAACGAGGCCTTCGCCGCGCAGAATCTGAGCGTCATCCGCGAGATGGAGAACATCATGGGCGGCACCGTGAACATGGACAACTGGAACCCCAACGGCGGTGCGATCGCCTTCGGTCATCCCAACGGCGCCTCCGGCGGACGCATCGGCTGCTTCTGCATGAGAGAGCTCCAGCGCAGAGAGGGCGCAAGATACGGCATCTTCGGCTCCTGCTGCGGCGGCGGTCTCGGCGTCTCCACGCTGATCGAAAAGTACTGAAAAAACACGGATGAAAGGACGGGATACTGTGGAGATCAGATCCATATGCGTCGTCGGCGGCGGCACCATGGGCAGGCAAATCGCGCTGAATACGGCGATCCACGGCCTTCGGGCCAGCGTGTACTGCCGCAGGGAGGCCGTCCGCGACGAAGTGATCGCCTGGATGGAGGACTATATGGCGGGCCGTGTCAAAAAGGGCCGTCTCACAGAGGAGCAGGCCGCCGCCGCGAAGGCGCTCTTTGCCGTCACCAGCGATTTCGTCGAGGCCGTCCGGGACGCCGACTGCGTCATTGAGGCGGTCAGCGAGGTCGAGGAGGTCAAGCGCGCCACGCTCCGCCAGATCAGTGACGCGGTCGGCGAGCAGGTCGTTATCGCCACCAACTCCAGCTACATGCCCTCGTCCATGTTTGCCGACTGTGTGGCCAATCCCGCCCGGCTGGGAAACATGCACTTTTACAACCCCGCGCTGGTACTGAAGTTCGTGGAGGTCGTCAAGGGGCCTCACACGTCTCCCGAGACCGCGCAGGCCATGTACGATTTCTGCAGGAAGACCGGCAAGGAGCCTATCCTCATGCAGAAGGAGATCCCCGGCTTCGCCGCGAACTACATCCTCCGCGGCATCCTGAGCAGGGCCTGCGAGCTGGTCGAAGGGGGCTACTGCTCTTACGAGGATGTGGACAAGGCCTGCGAATTCGGCCTGAACCACCCCATGGGGCCCTTCCGTCTCCTTGACCTGAGCGGTGTGGACCTGTATTTCGACATCCTGAAGAATCAGCTCAAGGACGAAAGGATCAAACCGCCCGGCTATGATCTCTTCGAAGGCATGGTCGAGCAGGGCAGACTCGGCAGAAAAACAAAGCGCGGTTTTTACGATTACGAATAGCCGCCGGGAAAAGGCACTCTTGCACCTGCTCCACACGAAAGCGCCGGTCGGGTTTTATGGCCCAACCGGCGCTTGTCCGCAAAAAAAGCCGCCTCACATGCCGCGAGACGGAAAAGCCCTTGATCCAAGCGGCTTTCCGGCCGTTTCGGCATCTTTTATCCAGGCGTATTACAAGACGAAAGGATAGTAAGCAAGCCTCATGCCGTGACATTTCGTCATGGCATGAGGCTTGTTTTTCCTTCTATGTTTTCGGTCCGTCAGACGCTCAGGCTGTTTGTCACTTCAGGAACCAGCGAGGGCGTCTTTCGACGTCTGCTTATTCGTATTCTATGGTCGCGCAGGGCTTGGGCGTGAAGTCATAAAGCACGCAGTTGACGCCTTTGACCTCGCCCGTGATGCGGCTCACCAGCCTGTGCATCAGCGCAAAGGGGAGCTCCTCGACCGCGGCGCTCATCGAGTCGGTCGTATTGATCGCGCGGATGATGACGCACCACTCGAAGGTGCGCTTTCCCTCGCGGATACCGGTGGACTTGAAGTCCGCACGACGGTAAAGTACTGCCACACCTTGCCCGCGAGACCCGCCGCGGCGAACTCCTCGCGCAAAATGGCGTCGGACTCGCGCACGGCCTCAAGCCGCTCGCGGGTGATCGCGCCGGGACAGCGAACTGGCGGAACGGAATGTTATCACGCTGGCAGATCTGGAA
>CAMVJF010000162.1 GCA_947167725.1 uncultured Clostridia bacterium
GGAACGCTTCATCGAGTATATCCACATGCCGGAATGCATGGTCGGAAAAGGAGAGTGCTTCGCGCTGATCGCCAAGGGCGAGAGCATGACCGGCGCGGGGACCTTCCCCGGCGATTATGTGATCGTACGGCGGCAGCAGACCGCAAAGGACGGCGATCTGATCATCGCGCTCTCGGAGGGGAAGAACAACCTCAAGCGCCTGCGGCGAGACGAAGAGCATCGACGCTTCGTGCTCGAGTCCTGCAATCCCGACAAAGCGGCTTATCCCGATATCATCACAGATGAGCTGCAGGTGCAGGGGATCGCGGTCGGCGTCTATCACCGGCTCGCGGACTGAGCACAGAAATAACGGAGGGAGAAGGATGAAACCGAAGAGAGATCCGCCGCCCGTGCGGGTCTATGTGAAGGTCAATTCCGACTTCGACGCGACCGGCGCCGTGACGCCCAGAGCCATCATTTGGGCTGACGGGCGCAGCTTCCGGATCGACGCCGTGCGGGATTACCGGCCCGCGTCGACCAGAGAGGACGGACGCGAGGGCGACTGCTATACCGTGATCATCCGCGGCGAGGAAAAACAGCTGTTTTTTGAGAGGACCAAAACGGTTTTCGGCGGCCGTCTCGGCCGCTGGTGGGTGGAGTGCCGAGGCGCGGCGGCGCTGTGAAGCGGAGAGCGCGCGGCGAAGGGAGGCGGACAGGACGGATACGGAGCGCAGCTATATCGCGATCGACCTGAAATCTTTTTACGCAAGCGTGGAGTGCGTCGCGCGTAAGCTCGATCCGCTGACGACGAACCTCGTCGTGGCCGATCCCGCACGGACGGAAAAGACCATCTGTCTCGCCGTGACGCCCGCGCTGAAGGCCTGCGGCATCTCGGGGCGCGCGCGGCTGTTCGAGGTCGTGGAGCGCGTGCGGGAGATCAACCGCGAGCGTCTTTCCGCCGCGATCCGCGCGGGATGCGTCCAAAAGGGCGAGGACGGGAATTACGCCTTCAGCGGCAGTTCCTTCGACGCGCGGGCGCTGAAGGCCGACCCCTCGCTGGAGCTCGGTTATTACGTCGCGCCGCCGCGCATGAAGCTCTATGAGGAGTTCAGCACGAAGATCTTCGCGATCTACATGAAATATATCGCACCGGAGGATATCGTCGTCTATTCAATCGACGAGATCTTCGCGGACGCGACGGATTATCTCAAAACGCATGATATGACCGCGCGGGAACTCGCCATGACGATGATCCGCGAGGTGCTCTATACGACCGGGATCACCGCTACCGCCGGGATCGGGACAAATCTCTTCCTTGCCAAGGTCGCGATGGATATCGTCGCCAAGCGCGTCCCCGCGGACAAGGACGGCGTGCGCATCGCCGAGCTCGACGAGCGGAGTTACCGCGAGCTGCTCTGGTGCCACAGGCCGATCACGGACTTCTGGCGGGTCGGGCGAGGGACGGCACGACGGCTCGAGGAGCTGGGCTGCTTCACGATGGGCGACGTCGCCAGGCTCAGCGAGCAGAAGGAGAGCGCGCTCTACGACGCCTTCGGCATCAACGCGGAGCTGCTGATCGACCACGCCTGGGGCTGGGAGCCGACGACGATAGAGTGGATCAAGAAATACAGGCCGGAGAATATGTCGCTGTCCTCGGGGCAGGTACTCAAGGAGCCCTACGACTACGGCAAGGCAAGGCTGATCGTGCGCGAGATGACGGAACTGATGGCGCTGGAGCTCGTGGAAAAGCGGCTCGTCACCAGGAAGATGGAGCTCACGATCAATTACGACCGCGCGAGCCTGCGCGTCCTGCTGCCGGGAAAAAGCCCGCAGGAGACGGTCTATGCGATCAGCGGCAGCGGGAAGCCGTATAAGGGGAAGGTCGGCACGGACCCATACGGCCGCGCGACGCCGAAGCACGCGCACGGTACGGGGAATCTTGACCGCTATACCAACAGCACCCGGCGGATCATGCAGGCGGTGCTCGGCGTATACGACCGATGCGTCGACCCCGAACTGCTGGTGCGGCGCGTGACGATCGCCGCCGTCAACCTCTTGCCCGAGGGGCAGGAGCCGCGGGAAGAGAGCGAGCAGCTCGACCTGTTCACGGATTACGAGGCGCGGGAAAAGGAGCGGGCGGAGGAGCGGGCCGCGGACGAAAAGGAGAAGCGGATCCAGCGCGCGACGATTGAGCTGCAGAAGAAATACGGCAGAAACGCCGTTTTGAAGGGCATGAACCTGCTCGAAGGAGGGACGACCATCGAGCGCAACGGACAGATCGGCGGACACCGCGCCGGAGAAGGGGGAGAGGGCGGATGACACACGCTGAGGACGCGCGGATCGTCTACGCGGATATCATCGGGCACGAGCATCACCGCTCCGAAACGAGGCCGCACATGTCGATGTACGACCGCGCGGCGCAGTTTTCCTCCTTTGACGCGCTGGCAGGCTATTCGGAGATGATCGCGGAGGAGGCGCGCTGGACGGAAACGGCCGTCGAGCCGGACGAGAGCGTACTCGAGCAGCTCGGAGAAAAGCTCGCCGCGCTGTCCGGCAAGGCCGGGCAAGGCATGCGGCCGCTCGTACGCTTTACGCTGTTCATACCGGATGAGCGCAAGGCGGGCGGACGCTATGAGACGATCCTTGATCGCGTGAGCCAGATCGACACGATCACGCAGCGGGTGATCCTCGAGAGCCGAACAGAGCGCTCCGGCTCGAAGCGATGGATCACGTTTTCAAGCATCGTTGAGATCGAGGAGCTCTCAGAAGAAGAATAAAGCCGCCGGGGAGAGGAAAACCTCTCCCGGGCGGCTTTCTTGCGGAAAGAATCAGAGCTCTTTTTCCCACCAGAGCGTCTCCTCCTCGCGAAGGAAACGGAAACCGCAGCGCCGCAGGACACACTGGGATTTGAGATTGTCCTTGAGTGTGTCGGCGAGGACCGCCCTGAGCCCGAGCGACCTGCCGAAAGAGAGAAAGGCCGTAAGCGCCTCGGTCATATAGCCGTGACCCTCAAAGCGGGGATTCAGACCGTAGCCGATCTCGGTCACGCCGTCGCGCGGAACGTATTTAAAGTCGATCGAGCCGATGATCGTGTCGTTCTCCCGACAGACGATCAGAAACTCCGTAAAGAAAAGATAGTGGGGGAGATCGGCAGCCAATTCGTGCTCGAGGCGGCGGAGATAGGAGACAAGCAGATGATCGAGCTCTTCTCCGCGGTATTTGACATCGAAGGTCTTTTCAAAAAGGGATAGATCGGAGTTGAACAGCGCGAGACTCGACGGCGTGTAGGGAAAGAGCACAAGACGTTCGGTCTCGATGCGGTCGGTCATAAGCGCGAGATTCATACACTCACCTTTCTTTTTCAGCTCGGAGCGGATCAACGGGGAAGCGGGAAATCAAGGAGTGCGGCGGCTCTTTGGCGCGGGGAGCTCGGCGGCGATCATCTCGACAAGAGAGCGGCAGAGCGCGCCGTCGTCGATATCGGCGAGGAGCATCTCCCTGGCTCCGGGATAGGGGATCTCGGTCTGAACCGCGGCGTCGGCATCCCGCAGGAGACGGAGCGCGCCGGCGGTCGGCTTGAGCAGAAGGCGGTCGTCATAGACGCCGCCGACCACCTTACCATGACAGTACAGCACATATTCGCCCATCATGGCGCGGTATGAGAGCTCGGAGAGCGGCGAGAGCTGCTCGAGAACAAAGTCAAGATACTCTTTTGAGGAAGCCATGAACACATCTCTCCTTAGCGTTTTTCTATGATCAATTCAACGGAACCCTCTTCGAGACCGTTGTACGGATCGAGATGATAATGAAAACCCTCGCCGCACTCGGCAAGAGCCGAGAACTGTGCCGAGAGCGAGAGAAGTCCCTCGCGATTGGCGGAGAGCAGAATGCCGTCTCCCTGCGGTACAACATGGATCACGGCGCCGTCAAACCATTTCAGTGTCATAATTAGCCTTCCTTTTACGGAATAAGACTGTATTGCTGCTTCAGCTCGAGGATCTTCAGAACGCTCTCGTCGAGACGGCTCTCCGAAATCCTGCCGCTCTGAACGGCGTGGAGCACGCCTTCAAAGGCTTCCGCGTAGTCATAGGGCATCAGAAGGATATCCACGCCGGCC
This sequence comes from uncultured Clostridia bacterium, assembly GCA_947167725.1. GTDB lineage: Bacteria > Bacillota > Clostridia > Oscillospirales > Oscillospiraceae > Limivicinus. The sequence continues at coordinate 4,097 of CAMVJF010000162.1, forward strand.
TCTATGGCGAGCACGGCCGCTTCGGCGGAAGAATAGTTCTTTCTGATCGCGCCCATGTCGAGGGCATCCGTCGTGACGAGGCCGGTATAGCCGAGCTCATGTTTCAGTCTGTCCGTGATCAGCTCCCGGGACAGAGAGGCGGGAAGTCCGTCGTCCGTGACATGGGGTAGGGTGATATGCGCGACCATGACAAGATCTGCGCCGGAAAAGTTTTCGGTAAAGGGAATGAGTTCCGCACGCTGCAGCTCTTCCCAGCTCTTCCATACGGAGACATAGTCCTCATGCGTGTCGGCCGATGTGTCGCCGTGGCCGGGGAAGTGTTTGAGGCATCCGACGACGCCCTGCTCACGCTGTCCTTTGAGAAAGGCCGCGAC
>CAMVJF010000163.1 GCA_947167725.1 uncultured Clostridia bacterium
GGTGCGTCCCAGATCAAAGCCCTTTCCTCCGAGGTAGTAGTAGAACGTGTAGATGATGAACACGCCCGCCACGCAGAGGATGGGGATGCCCACGCTGCGGCGGCAGAGCTCGAGCGTCGCGAGGACGCCGACGATCGCGATCACGACCTCATAGGGGCGGATCTGGGACATGCCCAGACGCACCGTGAGACTTTTGGCGTTGATCACCACGTAGAAGAAGGCTGCGACGCCCGCCAGCATGATGATCCAGTCATACCAGGGGATGCGGTTGACGTGCTGCACGCCCTTTTTCACCGGAAAGGTGAGATAGCCGATCAGCAGGACGCCGCCCATAAAGGTCGGATAGCGGATCAGATCGAGCCAGGTGGCGAAGAGCGTGACATAGATCACGAACAAGGAAAAGAGCGCCATGATCGAATAGACGACCCATTTCTGCCAGCCCTCCCAGACGCGGGTATTGGACTCGCGGTCGTATTTCTTCATGACCGCCTCCATCGCGGCCCGGTCGATCTCCTCCTCATGCCCGTGCGGGGCTCGGATCGTTTTTTTCTTCTCTGTTTCCGACATAAAAGGGCTCCTCCCTGTGCGTTTCACGCGGGTATTCTTTCGCCCGATAAACGGGCACAGGAGTGCCGCTCGAAACGAGCGGCACTCCGTTTCCGATCAGTTTTCTGTTTCGCGGCGGATCAGTCGGCCGTGGCGACGGTGATGCCGTTCTCGGCGAAGAACTTCGCGGCGCCCTTGGCAAAGGGAACGGCGATGCCGTCGGTGGCGAACTCGAGACTGAGCTCGGCGCCCTTCGCGTGCGCGGCGGTGATGTCCGCGGTGTTGTTGAAGATCGTGGAGACGATCTTATAGGCGGTATCGTCGTCGAGGTCGGCGCGGCAGACCAGCGTGGCCTTCACGGTCACGGTCACGGCGTCGGTATCCTGCCCCTTGTACGTGCCGGCGGGGATGGTGTAGGAGGCATACCAGGGGCAGTCGGAAAGGAGCTTCGTCATGTGCTCGTCGTCGATGGAGACCAGGCAGATCGAGCCTCTGGTGTTGGCCAGATCGTCCACGGCGGGCGTCGGCGCGCCGGCCGTGATGACGGCGGCGTCAATCTGCCCGGCCTGCAGGCTCTTGGTGGAGTTGGCGAAGGACTGATACACGGGCTTGACGTCGTCCAGCGTCATACCGTAAACCGCAAGGATGTCAACGGTGTTGAAATACGTGCCGGAGCCGACGTCGCCCACACATATGGAGCGGCCGCGCAGATCGGCAACGGAGGTGATGGAGGGATCAACGGTGACGATCTGCACGGTTTCGGCATAGAGGGCGCCGAGCACACGGAAGCCGCTGAGCGCGCCGGTCTCCGCAAAGGAGTTGGTGCCGTTGTAGGCGTAGGTCATAACGTCGGACTGGACGGTCGCGAGATCGTAGGTCTTGTCGTTGACGATGCCGGTGATGTTCGCGGCGCTGCCGCCGGAGGACACGACGTTGACGGTCAGGTCTGTGTTCTTGGTGATGTAGCCGCCGAGCACGCCGCCGAAGGCGTAGTAGGTGCCGGCCTCGCCGCCGGTGCCCATCGTCAGGGGCTTTGCGCAGCCCGCAAGGGCAAATGCCAGGCACAGGGCCAGGAGCAGAGCAAGGATCTTTTTCATGGTGTTTTCCTCCCAAACGGTTTTGTTCGTCCGGGGCTTGACAAGTTCCTGTTCGGTCCCGGCGGGAAAAGGCGCCGCGTGCTTCGTTCGCGCGTCTACGCTTTTCATGCGTAGATAATACAACTAATCCTTACATTTTGCAAGTCCTATTTTTTGATTACGGCAAAAAAGCGTATTGCACATGGACGAAGAGAAAATCGAAAGTATATAAAATCGGAATCGAAATCCATGCTATTTACGTATAATCAAGGAAATACGGCAAATTCAGGAACGAAAAAGCGCACAAAGAAGGTCGAAAAAAGGAGATTGACGAAGGCTTGACATGGTGTTATACTCCTGTCGGTTGAATTTATAATGTAAGTTTTGGGAGTAATACCATGGACTTTACTTTGATCAACAGCTTTATCGCGGTCGCCGAGGAGAGCAGCTTTTCCACTGCGGCCAAGCATCTGTTCCTCTCGCAGCAGTCTCTGTCCAAGCAGATCGCGAAGCTCGAGAGCGAGCTCGGGACCGAGCTTCTGGTTCGCAGCCGCCCCCTGCGGCTGACCCAGAACGGCAAGCTCTTCCTCCAGACGGCCAAGGAAATGATCAAGCTCAAGCAGGAGTTCGAGGAGGACTGCGGCATGCAGGTACGCGCCGAGGACACGATCCGCGTCGGCATCGAGCACACGCTCGCCCGCGCGATCCTGCCGCGCGTACTGCCGCGCTATCTCGCCGAGCACCCGGAGGTCTTCGTCCGCATCAGCGAGGAGTCCCCGGAGGAGCTGGAAAAGGCCGTGTCGCACGAGGGCGTCGAGCTCGTCGTCGGCTCGATCTCCTCTCCCCCGCCGAGCTATCGCGGCGTCGCGCTCTGCCGCAAGGAGCAGCTGCTCGTCGTTCCGAAGAAGCTGCTGCGCGAGCTTGCGGGCAACCGCTACGGCGAGCTCTGCGCCGAGTTCTCCGAGAGCGTCGACCTGCGCTTTTTTGAGAACGCGCCCTTCATCAAGCAGCCGCGCAGCTCCTCCGGCGGGCGGAGCCTGATGAATTATATGAAGTACTATGACGTGCGGCCCAACTTTGTCTGTGAGCTTACGAACGTGGAGAACGCCTTTCAGCTCGCGCTCTCCGGCGTCGGCGTGCTCGTCTATGCGAAGATCTTCTGGGATATGCTCGATCCCAAGCTGCAGGAGGACTATCGCGAGTTGATCGAGGTCTTCCCCCTGCCCTATCTGCCGGATACCGACAACGTCTGCGCCTACTTCCGCCGCGACGGCGGGACCGAGGGCCGCACGGCCGAGCTCCTCGAGCTTTTTGCGGAGTTTTTCCGCCAGTATGAGAACGGAGGGCTCGCGCATTGAAATACAAGCTGATTGCCTTCGATCTCGACGGCACGGTGCTGCACGGCGACAAGTCGCTCAGCAAACGGACGCTCCGCGCGCTGCGTGCCGCGGCCGAGGCGGGGGCGCTGGTCGTCCCCGCCACCGGGCGGACTTACCGCGGGCTGCCCGCGGAGCTATGCCGACAGAGCTTTTCGCGTTATTATCTTATGATCAACGGCGCGAAGCTCTATGACGAACGGGAAGGTCGCGTGATCGCCCGCGCCGAGATCCCCAACGAGCTCGCCCTGCGGCTGATGGATTATCTCGCCGGGATCGACGCGATGTTCGACTGCTACATAGACGACTGGGGCTATGTGTCCGAGGCGTGGTACCCGCGGGCCGGGGAATATCTCGGCGACCCCGCGATCCTCTATCTCTTCCGGCAGACACGCTCCGTCGTTCCCGATCTGCGCGAGTATCTGCGCGGGAAGGGCTGCAGCATCCAGAAGGCCCAGGCGCACTTCCGCGATCAGGCCTTGCGGCATCGCGAGCTCAGAGAGCTGCCCCTCCGCTTCCCGGAGCTCGCCGTCAGCACCTCCATCCCGACGAACATCGAGCTGAACATCGGCGCGGCGAACAAGGGAGACGCGCTGCGCACGCTCTGCCGTGAGCTGGGCATAGCGATGGAGGAGACGATCGCCTTCGGCGACGGCACGAACGATCTTTCGATGATCCGCGCCGCCGGGCTCGGCGTGGCGATGGCGAACGCCGACGAGGCCGTTCTCGCCGCGGCGGATGCGGTCTGCCCCGACAACGAGCACGACGGCGTCGCGGAATTTCTCGAAAAGCTGTTGGAGGAGAACGCATGAACGAGATCCTGTGCCGCCAGCTCGCGGCCGACTACTGCTGCGCCCCGGAAGAGGTCCTCAGCGGACGGAACTGCTTTGCACGCTATCGCCCTCTGCCAGGCAGACGCCGCTTCCGGGAGCGGGAGGAATGCTTTCTCAAGATCGCGGCCGTGAATGGGAAGCTCCTGTTTGCGGGACGGGAGGATATCGTCGCCTGGTGCGCCGGGCGTTATTCCGATTGCGGCTCCGAGTGGTTTTTCGAGGCGGAGACGCTGTACGGGCTGGACGAGCGGCTGCGCGCGGACGGACGGCAGATCGATATGGTGCACCCCTTCTTTCTTGCTGAGAAGCCAACGGACTGCGCGCCGACGAACTATTCGCTCCGCGTTTACCTCGGCGACGAGATCGAGCTTTTTCGCGGCGATGAACGCTACAGCGAGGCCTTTTCCTTCTGCCCCGAGTCGCCGGACATGCTCGGCGTCGCCGCGCTGAAGGACGGAGAGATCGTCGGCATGGCTGGCGCGAGCGCCGACAGCCCCACGATGTGGCAGATTGGGATCAATGTCGAGCCGGCGCATCGCGGCGAGGGCGTCGGGACGCCGCTGGTCACCCGGCTGAAAAACGAGATCCTCTGGCGGGGGATCCTT
>CAMVJF010000164.1 GCA_947167725.1 uncultured Clostridia bacterium
TAAAGCCAAATCCAAAATAACTGCTAAAACGAAAACCTTTAAAAAATCCAAAAAGGTCAAAAAGCCGTAGGAAACACCCGCGACGATCAATCCGGCAGTCAAGACGCCGAGCGTAATGACGGGAAACGCTTTTTTAATCCGAATATCGAGGAGCGCCGCGATCAGCGCGCGGAGCTTCCGCTTCTTTCTGCGCCTGGCCTCCACGCCGAGATCGACGACCGCCTTTTTGCGGCGCCGCCGTTTGCGAGGGACGTGCCCGCCCTCGCGCAGCGAGGCGTCGAGCTGGGGCGCGGCGAGGAGCCTGTCGTAGAACTCGTCCTCGCCCATGCGGTATTTCATCAGCGCGAAGAGGTTGCCCGTCTGCATCTCCATGCCCGGCGTCATGGCCGTCTCCTCAAGGAAGACGTTGACGACGGGGATCCTGCGCGTCAGGGCGAAGTGCGTCTCCTTGCGGCAGTTGTCCGAGCGCATATAGGCGTTGGAGAGGAAGGCGATCATCAGTCCCGCGCCCGCGAGGTGCGAGGCGATGTACTCCGGCCACTCGCTGCCGACCTCCACGCCCTCGTCGTACCAGATCCGGTAGCCCTGCGCGGAGAGCTCTTCGGCGATCTGCCGTACGGCCGGCGCGTTCGCATGGGCGTAGCTGAGGAAGATATAGGGCTTTTCCCCCTCGTAGACAGGAAGCTTTTCCATCACATCAACCCGAGCCCCCTGGCCACGATGCAGATGAAGTCCTGCACGTTGGTCACAATCGTCGTGGCCGAAAGAGAGCCGCGGTCGATCAGCTTGCCGGTGACGAACTCGTCGGCGTCGACACAGTAGAAATACACGGGGCGCACGGTGCCGTCCGGCAGCACGCGGAAGGAGGGCGTCATGTTGCCCGTCGCGATCGTGTGCAGCATCGTGGCGAGGCAGATCACGGTCGTGGCCTTCGCCGTCATGGCGCGCATGCGGCCCTGCGCCTCGTAAACGTCGCCGACGACCTCCGGCAGCGGGCCGTCGTCGCGGATCGAGCCGGCGAGCACAAAGGGCACGCCGCCGCGGACGAGGCTGTACATGATGCCGTCGCGGATGTCGTAGTCCTCGAGGAAGCGCGCGATCGAGCCGCAGCGGCGGACACGGTTGCAGATATCGAGGTGGTTGTAGTGGCCGTTCGGCACGGACTGCTGGGTGTAGATGTCCTGGCCGAGCGCGGTGTGCAGAAGCGCGCCCTCGAGATCGTGCGTCGCGAGGGCGTTGCCGGCCATGAGACCGTGGGCGTAGCCGTGCTCGACGAGCTGCTGCATCGCCCAGCGCGCGTCCCGGTCAAAGGCAAAGGCCGGACCCATGACCCAGAGGATGTTCCCGCTCTCGCGCTCGGTCCGGAGCAGCTCGATGAGGCGGTCGTAGTCGCGGGCGTAGGAGGTCTCGCGGCTGCGGCCCTGACGGAACAGAAACTGATCGCCGTTTTCTCCCGACGCGGCGTCAAAGCCGTGGGCGTGGAGATAGACGCCCTCCTCGCCGCGCTCGCTGCGGCCGAGGATCACGCGGTCGCCGCGGCGCAGGTTGCGGTTCTCCACGACGGCGAGCGTGCCGTCGGGCCGCAGGACAACGCTGCAGTCCATGCGGCTGTCCTTCGCGAGGCGCCATTCGCCGTCGATCTTGAAATACTCGGGGTACATCGAGGTGCTGTGGAAGCCCTCGGGCGCGACGCCGTCGCGCTCCGCGGCCGCCCAGACGGCGTCCGGCGCGCTCCGCAGGCGCGGATCGGAGAAGTCCGGCGCGTGATAACTCGGAAATACAAAGGCCATCGCTGCATTCCTCCATGGATCGCTCCGCTCCCCCTGCGGGGGCGGGGCGGTTTTGTTTCGGCGCGCGGCGCTCAGGGGATGCCGTTCGCCCGGTCCTCGTCATAGCGCAGCTGCTCGCGGAGCAGCGCGTAGCGCGGGACCATGTGGTTGTGTTCGTCAAAGCGCCAGTTGCCGAGATGCGGCGGTCCGGGCGTGCGGAGGATCTCACAGTTCGGGTGCAGGCGGGCGTATTCGTCGACCTGCTCCTGCGGGATGCCGGTCGAGACGCAGCGCAGACGCTCGAGCTCGAGGCCGTAGATCGGCGTGAGGTCCGTGAGGCCGTAAATGCGGCTGCAGTTGAAGTGCTTGAGCTTGGTGCAGTTGGCGAGCGGGCTGAGATCCGTGACCTGGGAGCCGTAGATCTCGAGATATTCGAGCTCCGGGCAGTTGGCGAGGCAGGAGATGTCCTTCACGCCGGTGATCGCGATGATGCAGACCTCGAGCTTGGGCATATAGCCGAGGAAGGAGAAGTCGTGCGTGACCATGTTGTGGCCGAAGTCCACGTAGCGGACCTCGTTGCAGTATTTGAGCACCGAGCTGTTGTTGTCGCGGATCTTGATGGTGCGGATGCGATCGGTGTCGGTCAGGAAGCTGCACCAGAGCGTGAACTTGCGGGATTTGTAGTAGGGCTCGATGATCCAGACGCGCCAGACGACCTTCGTTTCGGGAAAGTCCTCGCGCAGCTGAGCCATGACCTCGTTGTCGACGTCGCAGCCGTCCATCAGCAGATAGGTGCAGGAGCGCAGATAGGGCAGCACGGCGCGCACGGTCTCGACGCCGTCGTTGCCGATGGGGACGAGGTAGTACTCGATGCGCTCATCCTCGGAGCTGACGGTCTGGCCGAAGAGCTCGAAGCGGACGCGGAGATACAGCTCCGGCGCGGCCTCGCGGATGCGGTCGAGCTGGGGGATGTCGTCGATCGAAAAGGCGCAGACGCCCTCGGGGGAGACGAAGTTGATCTCCTCGAGCCGCTCAAGATAGGGCAGCAGGGCGAGCAGCTCGTCGGTCTGCTCGGGGCGCATGGCGCTGAGATCGAGCGTGCGCGCGTCGAGCGGGACTTCTTTCCCGAAGAGCGTCGGCGTGTCGAGCACGACGGAGGCGTCGGGGAAGGCCTCGCGCAGCGCGCGGTAATCCGCGTAGTCCGGCAGGGGACCGGCGAGGCGGATCTCACGGAGGGAGGAGAGCAGGGCGCGATTCCCGATCAGCGCGTCGATCGTCTCCTTCGAGCTGTCGAGCTCGGCGCGCGTCGTCGAGGCGTCGAGGCGGGAGGCGCCGATCTCCACGGAGGGCGGAGGCGTCGCCGCGGGGCTCTCCTCCGGCGGGAGGGCCTGCGCGCCGCAGGCGCACAGCAGCAGACAAAGCAACAGCAGCAATAGCGGCAGAGTCTTTTTCATGGCAGTTTCGATCTTCCTGTATCTGAGGTTCGGCGGAGGCTCAGACGGAGAGCTCCAGACGGAGAGCGGGGCGCACGGCCCACTGGGGACGGCTGACGATGTAGCCGTAATAGCTCAGGATGCCGGTGTTTGAAATGTAGCAGGCGTCGTAGGCGTGGATGCCCGCGTTGCGCAGCCACCAGAAGGCGCGGTTGCCGCCCGAGTGCGTGGCGCCGCGGGAAATGGCGTATTTCGTCAGCACGGCAAGGAGATAGTCGCTGCCGATAAGGTATTCCTTGACCTCCTCGTCGCTGAGCAGGAACACGCGGTCGACCGTGTCCTCGCCGCCGGGCGTGTGGTAGTAGTCGTTCTCGGGCGTGTGCAGCGTGCTCTCGGCGAGCAGGCGCTGCTCGGCGCCGTTGAAGGCGGTCTCGATGAATTCGCCGTTGAGCCAGCGGCGCATCGCGCACTCCGCCCAGGTCGTGCTGCCGTAGTGGACGTCGTGATAGGGCATGCTGTCGATCGCGTTGACGGTGAGCAGCAGGATCTGATCGCCGTCGCGCGCCAGTACGACCCATTCGATCTCCTCGGCGCCGTCGTCCGCCACATCGTCCTGCTCGTAGCGTCCGAAGCGGATGCGGTCGCCGACCTTGGGATCGCCCAGCGCGGCGCGCAGGCGCAGCGCGTCCGTCTCCTCGTCCTGCCCCAGCAGGGCCAGGATGTCCTGCGCGCGGTCGTAGCGCCCGGCGCGCAGCATGCCGCGGACCTCGTCGAGCGGGTCGACCTCGATCACGGGCGCGGCGCTCGCTTCCGGCGTTGCCTCCGGCGTCGGGACAGGGGTCTCCGCGGCCGGGAGAGGCGTTTCGGCGGGGGGCTCGACCCCGGCGGCGCCGCAGCCGGAGAGAAGGAGCGAGAGGATCAATATGAGGATGATCGGACGTTTCTTCACGGGCTTGTCCTCCTTTTGGGACGGGATCGGTTCAAAGCCGGATTGACCTTTCCATTATAGCATAAGCCGCCCGGCAATACAAGCCGCGCGGCGCAGATCAAGGCCCAGGGAAAAAACAAAACGGACAGCCCATGGGGCTGTCCGTCCGGTGCGGCGCGTTCAGGGCCGCGGGGGCTCCCATTTGCTCACGGCCTTGCCGCTGACGCAAAGCCGCGCGGCCAGCTCCTCCCGGGTCAGTCCTTTGCGTTCGC
>CAMVJF010000165.1 GCA_947167725.1 uncultured Clostridia bacterium
CTATACTTCCATCTACATTTCACGTCAAGTTTTTTGCAAAAGAAAGGAAAACTTGACGCGGGGGCGCCAAGCTCCGTATAATACAAGACAAGATCAGGAAGAAAAGGGGCGGAGAAGGATGGACGAGCGCTTTGTGCGCAGTCTCGGCGCGCTGGAGGAGAGCGAGCTCGCGGCGCTGCGCCGAAAGAAGCTGCTGATCGCCGGATGCGGAGGTCTGGGCGGCTATCTCGCGGAGTATCTGCTGCGCCTCGGCGTGGGGGAGATCGTCGCGGCGGACAGCGAGCGTTTCGAGCGGTCGAATCTCAACCGCCAGCTGCTCTGCACGGAAGAGAGCGTCGGACGCCGCAAGGCGTTCTCCGCCGCCGAGCGCGCCGCGCTCGTTGCGCCGGACTGCCGGTTTACCGGGCATATCTGCCGTCTCGATGAAAAGACGCTGCCGGGTCTGCTGCGCGGCTGCGACGCGGCGCTCGACGCGCTCGACAACGTCGAAAGCCGCCGCCTGCTCAAGGCGGCCTGCGACGCCGAGGGCATCCCCTGCGTCTTCGGCGCCGTCGGCGGCTGGGTCGCGACGGCCGCGCTGTCGCTGCCGGGCGACGCGCTGCCGGAGCTGCTCTACCCAGAGGACTATGTGCAGGAGGATCGGAGCGTCCTTCCCTTCACGCCCGCGCTCGGCGCGGCGCTGCAGGCGGCGCTGTGCGCGCGCTACCTCTGCGGCAGGCATGTGGAGGCCGGGCGGCTGTACTGCTTCGATCTGCTCGAGATGGACTTCCGGGAGATCCGGCTGACGGCGGCTCCGCCGCGGGGCGAAGGGAATGGTTGAAGCCGGGGCGCGGCCCCGGTACAAGATGAAGCATGATCCGAAGGGATGAAAGAAAACACGGCGGCGCCGCGCCGCCGGGCAAGGAGCCGAAAAATGACGATCGACGAGAGAATACAGCGAACGAATGTCAAAAAGCCGCCGAGACTGCTCTACTGGATCCTGATGAAGGTGACGGCGCTGCTCAACCGTATGAGCAATACGCACTTCAGCTATCGCGCGTATCCTGCGAAGGAGCCCGGCCCGATCGTGATGATCGCGAACCACGCCTCCCGCGTGGACTACCAGTTCACCGCGCCGGCCTGCTGGCCGAAGAGGCTCAATTACGTCGTGGGCTACAACGAGTTCTTCCGCTTCCCGACGAACCTGCTGCTGCCGGCGATGCAGGTCATCCCCAAGAAGAACTTCACGCCGGACGCCCACGCGCTGCGTCAGATCCTGCGCGTGATCGCCATGGGCGGTAATATCTGCCTCATGCCCGAGGGCATGAGCTCCATCACCGGCATGGCGCAGCCCGTCATCCCCGGGGGCGCGAAGCTGCTCAAAAAGCTGGGCGTGCCGGTGTACTACTCCAAGATCTCCGGGGCGTATCTGACCTATACCAAGCACTGTCTCGACGAACGCAGGGGGCGCATCGAGGTGGTGGTTGACCGGATGTTCACGGCCGAGCAGCTCCGGGCGCTCTCCGTGGAAGAGATCGAGGACACGATGAACCGCCTCCTCGCCCACGACGACTATATGTGGAACGCGAAGGCGCAGGTGCGCTTCAACGGCAGGGGGCAGATGGCGAAGAAGCTCGACACCCTGCTCTATCTCTGCCCGCGCTGCGGCGCGCGCTACGAGATGGACTGCGAGGGCAACACGATGCGCTGCCGCCGCTGCGGCAACCGCGTCGAGCTCGACGAGAGCTATCGGCTCATCCCGGCGCCGGGCAGCGAATGCCCCGCGCTGGTGACGGACTGGACCATCCTCGAGCGGCAGCGCGCCGCCGAGGAGGTGCGCCGTCCCGGCTTTTCCCACAGCGGCCATGTGCGCGTGGGCGTGCTGCCGGAGCACAGGGCGCTGAAGGGGGACGCGACCTCGCTGATCCGCGGGGAGGGCATGCTGACGCTCGACGCGCGCGGCCTCTCCTTCGACGGGACGCTCGAGGGCGCGCCGCTGCGGTTCACGATCCCCAGCGCCCAGCTCCCGACCTTCGGGATGTGCACGGACATCAGCCGCTTCTACACCTTCCTCGACGGGCGATTTCTGGAGTTCTATCCCGACGCGGGAGACGTGCTGCTCTGGGATTATCTGACGGAGGAGCTGCACCGCGCGCAGGGCGGCAAGTGGCAGAATACGCCCTACCGCCACCGCGAGGACTGAAGCGTACGCCGGACGGTAACGAAAGAAAGGAAGAGGGCGTATGAAGAGAGTGATCGGTCTTTTGCTCGCGCTGGCGGCGGTCTTTTCGACGGCGCTCGCCCGCCCCGCCGCGGCCGCGGAGAAAGAGACGAAGGAGGAAGAGGCGGTGCGGGAAAAATCGCCGGAGTGGGTCGCGGAGCTTGACGCCGCGCAGGACGCGGAGCAGCTCTTCATCGTGGCGGGCGTCGGAAAGACGACGGCCTTCATCTCCATGCACGAGAAGGACGGAAAGGGCGTGTGGAGGCAGATCATGACGACGCCCGGCTTTATCGGACGCAACGGTCTCGGCAAGACGAGGGAGGGCGACGGCAGGACGCCCGTCGGCGTCTTCGGCTTCAACCGCGCCTTCGGCATCGCGGAGGACCCGGGCTGCGCGCTGGATTACCTGCAGGTCACGGACGAACACTACTGGTCCGGCGACCAGCGCGAGGGCCATCACTACAACGAGCTGGTGAGCATCCGTGAACTGCCGGGGCTCGACAGGAGCGCGAGCGAGCATATCGTGGAATACGACACGCACTATCAGTACTGCCTGAACATCAGCTACAACGACGAGGGCGCGCCGGGCCGCGGTTCGGCGATCTTCCTCCACTGCTTCGACCCGGGCCGCCCCATGACCGGCGGCTGCGTGGCGATCCCGAAGGAGAAGATGATCACGGTCATGCGGAACGTCCGCCCGGGCTGCGTCGTGCTGATCGATACGCTGAAAACGATCTGCCCGGCGCTCTGGCAGAAGTGGGGGCTTGACGGGACGGAGGACCTGACGATCGGATACGGGCGCTCCGATCGCCGACCGGGACGCCGCGATCGCCGTCATCCGCGCCGCCTTCGAGCGCTGGGACGGCTGCGTGATGCACAGCCTCCGCTACGCGGGCGACGAGTTCAGCACAGAGGAGAACGCGGCGTGGCTGCGGGAGCATGAGGGCGCGAAGGAGTACGTCGAGTGCATCTGTTTTCTCAGCGACTTCCGTTCCCCCGCCGGGGGCGGCGGCGCCTGGGAGCCTGACGCGGAATACGCCGACTGGGGCTGGTGGCTCGGCCGCACCGAGGGCGGCGAATGGGAGCTCGTCGATTCGGGCCACTGAAAGCGAAAGAACGCGGACAAAGAATAAGAAAAGCTCGTTTCCCAGAGGGAAACGAGCTTTTCTATGTCCTCTCGCGGTCACAGCGCGGCGAATTCCTCCTCCCCGCGCGTGTCGAGCCAGCGCAGGATCCCGAGCGCGGCAGCGGCGAAGAGCAGCGTCCACAGACCGAGGTAGAGCACCGCGCCGAGGCGGTGGCCGACGAGCAGATACAGCCCCGCGAAGACGACGCTGAGGCCCCAGGTGCCGAAGATGCCGATCAGGATGGCGCCGCCCTGCTTGATCGGGACGAGTTCGCTCGTCCAGTTCAGGAGCGGCATGCGCAGGCCGAGCGCCGTGAAAAAGAAAGCGGAAAAGACGCCGAAGACCACAGGAAGCAGGGCGAGCAGCAGTCGGAGGGCGGGCTCGGCCTCCGAGACCTTCGCGGCACAGACCCCGGCGAAGAGCAGGGGCAGACCGGAGAGCAGAAGCTGGACCGACGCCTTCGCGCGCAGGACCGTTTTCGGCCGGACGGGCAGAGACTGGGGGATCCACAGGCTCCTGCCCTCCAGAGAGACGGAGGGGATGGCCATGGTGTTCATCGACGAGAGCATCAGAAGCGCGGCGCACAGCAGCACGGGGGCCGTGCCGGGGCGCGCGGCGAACACGGAGCCGAGCACGGAGAAAAACTCGCGGCCCTTGACGAGCAGCAGAACGCCGGTCGCGGGGATGAGCAGGACGCCGAGACCGCAGTTGAGCATGTAGTTCGCGCTCGAGGTGAAGCGGCCGAACTCCTTGGAGAGCAGCGCGCGGAAGACGCTCTTTTCCTTCACGGCCTTTTCCACATAGCGCACCTTCGACACGGCGCCGCTCGAGGTCGCGATCTTCAGAAAGCTGCGGGACATGCCGCGCGAGAGGAGATAGAAGGCCAGCGCCGTCGCCGCCGTGAAGACCGCGGCCGCGAGCCAGTCGCCCTCGCCGACGCGGCCGAAGAGGTACAGCGCGTAGGACGCGCCGCGGATCTTTTCACCGTAGCTCTCGGCGTGGAGGAGCAGATCCTGGATGAGGCCGTTGGCCTTAAAGTAGAAGAAATAGTAGGCGGCGATGAAGACGAGGGAG
>CAMVJF010000166.1 GCA_947167725.1 uncultured Clostridia bacterium
GGACGACGAGCGCGTGCCCGAGAGCTTTACCCCCGCGCGCGAGCGCGGGCTGCTTTTCTCCTTTGACTTCGGCGATCTTCCCCTCTCGCACCCGAACACCGCGCGTCTCGTGCTGCGCGGCGTGAACGGCGCGAGGGCGGACATCGAGGCCGCCTCGATCGGCGGCGGGCGCATCGAGATCCGCCGTCTCGGGGATATGCCGCTGTGCTTTTCCGCCGAGCAGCCGACGCTCGTCATCCGCAACGCGGACAAGCCCGGCACGGTCGCGGAGGTCTCGCGCATCCTCTCCGAGGAAAAGATCAACATCGCGACCTTCCACGTCAACCGCAATTCCCGGGGCGGCGAGGCCGTGATGGTCATCGAGTGCGACGCGCCGCTGGACGAGGCGCTGCTGGGCCGCATCCGCGCGCTGCCGGGCATCCTGCGCGCGGTCTATGTCTGAGGAGGGATCGTATGGCTCTGTTTTATTCTGTCACCCAGCTCGAGGAGCTGGCGGGAAACGACGCGCGCGCTCTCTGGCGCCGGATCCTCCGCGCCTCCGCCGAGGAGAGCGGGATCAGCGAGGAGCAGTCTCTCGCGCAGATGAACGCCGCGCTCGACGCGATGATCGCCGCCGACGCGGCCTATGATCCCGAGCAGCGTTCCCGCAGCCGTCTCGTCGGCGGCGACGCGGAGAAGCTGCGCCGCTATGTGGAGAGCGGGGAGAGCATCTGCGGTCCCTTCGTCGGGCGCGTGCTCTGCGGCGCGATCCGCATGGGCGAGTGCAACGCCTGCATGCACCGCATCGTCGCCGCGCCGACGGCCGGCGCCTGCGGCGTGCTACCCGCGGTGCTGCTGCCCTATGCCGCCGAACACGGCACGCCACGGGAGGAGCTCGTCGCCGCGCTCTATATCGCCGCGGGCTACGGCATGGTCGTCGCCGCGCGCGCCTCGATCTCCGGGGCGGAGGCGGGCTGCCAGGCCGAGATCGGCACGGCCTCAGCCATGACCGCGGCCGCGCTCGTGTATCTGCGCGGCGGCAGCGCGCGGCAGATGTCCGACGCGCTTGCGATCGCGCTGAAGAACATGATGGGCCTGGTCTGCGATCCGGTGGCCGGGCTCGTCGAAGTCCCCTGCGTCAAGCGCAACGCCGCCGGCGCAATGAACGCGCTCTGCGCCGCGGAGCTTGCCATGGCCGGGATCTCCAGCCGTATCCCCGCCGACGAGGTGATCGACGCGATGCGCGCGGTCGGCGCGCTGATGTCTCCGCTGCTCAGGGAGACCGGGCGCGGCGGCGTCGCCGCCTCCCCCACCGCGGAACGTTTCCGCAACGACTTTTTCGGAAACTGAAAGGGAAATCTGTCCGATGGATAAGCGAAAGATCTGTCTCATCAACGACTCCTTCCCGCCCGCCATCGACGGCGTGGCGAACGCCGTGGTGAACTACGGCACATACATTACGAAAAACCACGCCGAGGCCGTCGTGGTCACGCCCTTTTATCCGGACGCGGACGACTCCGTCTTCCCCTTCCCGGTCGTGCGCTATCCCAGTCTCGACATTACGCGATCCGTGGGCTACCGCGCCGGGCTGCCCTTCGACGCGGAGGTGCTCGCCCGGCTCGAGGGCGAGGGATTCGACCTCATCCACAGCCACTGTCCCATCACCTCGACGATGCTGGCGCGGACGCTGCGCAGTCGGATCGACCGGCCCATCGTCTTTACCTATCACACGAAGTTCGACATCGACATCGCAAACGCGATCAAGAGCCGGCTTATTCAGGAAGAGGCGGCGCGGATCCTGGTCCAGAACATCTCCGCGTGTGACGAAGTCTGGACGGTAAGCCGCGGCGCGGGCGAAAACCTGCGCCATCTCGGCTATGAGGGCGACTATCTCGTCATGCCCAACGGCGTGGATTTTCCGAAGGGCCGCGCGGACGTCTCCGCCGTGGCGGAGGCGACAAAGGAATACGACCTGCCCGAGGACCTGCCTGTCTTCCTCTTTGTGGGACGCATGATGTGGTACAAGGGCATACGCATCATCCTCGACGCGCTCAAGACGCTCGACGGGAAGGGCTTCGACTTCCGCATGGTCTTCGTCGGCGGCGGCAACGACAAGGACGAGATCATGGCGTACTGCTCCTCGCTCGGGCTGGATGAAAAGGTCGTTTTCACGCCGCCGATCCGGGATCGGGCAGTGATCCGGGCCTGGTACTGCAGGGCGGATCTGTTCCTGTTCCCCTCGACCTTCGACACGAACGGGCTCGTCGTACGCGAGGCCGCGGCCTGCGCGCTCGGCAGCGTGCTGGTGCGCGGGAGCTGCGCGGCCGAGGACGTGGAAGACGGCGTGAGCGGCGTGCTCATTGAGGAGAACGCCCCGTCCATGGCCGCGGCGCTCGAGAAGCTGATCGGCGAGCGCGAGGCCATGCGCCGCATCGGCGAGGGCGCGCAGCGCGAGCTCTACATCTCCTGGGAGGACGCCGTGGCGAACGCCTACGCCCGCTACGGGACCGTGATCGAGAAATACCGCGCGGGAGATTACGCCGCCCGGCGGCAGGAGGACAAGGACATCTACCGCACGCTCGGCGAGGTCATCGATCGCTACAACCTCGCGCGCGAATACCAGCGCCTCGCCCGTGAGAGCACGGTCCTGTACCTCGCGGGCATCCGCACGGGCATTGAGGACGAGGTCGAGCGGATGCGCGCCATGCAGGCCGAGGACACGGCGATCGCGGCGATGAAGCTCGAGGAGCTCAAGAGCCGCGTCGTCCGGGCCCGCGCCGAGGTGCTGCTCGGGCGCGAGAGGCTGACGCAGCGCTCGCAGGGCCTGCGCGAGGAGCTGCGCGCGCGGCTGCGCGCGGCGCTCGAGGATATCCGCCGTCCCAACGACCGGTTCATGTAGCTCTTCCGGACCGGGGCGCCGCGGCGGAGCGGCCCGGCGGGTTTTCCGGTCAGAAAGGCCGCGGCGGAAACCAAGGTTTCCGCCGCGGCCTTCTGCTATTCTCCACGGTATTTTTTCCTTGTGGCAAGACCGCCGCGGATGTGCCGCTCGGCCTTGTTGCGCTCGAGCACCGCGCGTGAGCGCAGCCACAGGGCGCGGTCGATCCGCTCGAGCCGTTCGCTGATATCCTTGTGGACCGTCGATTTCGAGACGCCGAAGCGCTCGGCGGCGGCGCGCACGGTCGCGTTGTTCCCGATGAGGAAGATCGCGAGCTCCCGCGCGCGCTGCTCTATGCTTTCATACAATCCTGACCACTCCCCGCGCGCGGCGCTCAGCGCCGCGCATCCTTCGCAACATCTATATGTGCCGCGGCGCGGGAGTATACTTTACAAGCCGGAGCGGAGCGCTTATAATATTGGGAGACTGAGAAACAACCCCTTTGACGGAGGACACCGACATGAAGCAATCCTCACGGGCTCTCGCGGCGCTGCTCGTGCTCTCGCTGCTGCTCCCGCTCGCGGGCTGCGGCGCGACCGAGCCTCTTCCCGAGCCCGTCCCCACGCCGCCCTCGGCCTATCTGCCCTATGTGGGAGACTATACGCTCTTCGGCGTACGCCACGGGGACTATATCGTCGATCCCGCCGCTCTCGAGCCCGAGATCCGCTCGGTGCTGCATCTTGAGGACGGCGGTCTGGGCACGCTTGAGATCAACGACGAGGCCGGGCGCATCGGCAGCTGGCTCATCTCCGGCGACAGGATCGTGCTCAACCCCGGCGAATCGGCCATGAGCGGCCTTTACCGCGACGGGATCGTCATCCTCTACATGGACGACGGCGGCACGCTCTACTACGCCGCCGGGGACGCCGATCTCAGCGAATTCACGCTGGTCGGGCGCGAGGAGTACGCCGAGATCCTCGCCGCCGAGGCGCTGGCCGAGGCCGAGCGCGAGGAAAAGCGCCGCATCGAGGAGATGGGCAAGCCCTCCGTTCCCGGCGAGTACTTCCTCTACTCCACGAAGCGCGGCGAGCTCGTCACCTTTGAAGAAGAATACCCCGCGGAGGACGGCATGCGCCTGACGCTCCGGGAGGACGGCAGCGGCGAGCTCATCCTCAGCTTCGGCACGGTGGAACTGGACTGGACCCTCGACGAGACGATCTTCTCCTTCCGCGACCGCTCCGGCTTCCTCGGCGAGCTCTCCGGCGTGCTGAAGGATGTCGGCGTGATCGCGCTGGCGATGAAGAACGCCGACGGGAACGTCGTCTACACCTTCCGGCGTCCCGCGGCCGAGCCGGACGGGGACGCCGCGAAAACGCCGGACCCGGACGCGGACACGCGTCGATGAGCGAGCTGCGTACGATCACGCTCGGCGCGCGGACGCTTTCCTACACCCTCGAGCGCAAACGGGTGAAAAACATCAACCTGCGCGTGCGCCCCGACGGCAGTAT
>CAMVJF010000167.1 GCA_947167725.1 uncultured Clostridia bacterium
TCCCACGCCAGGTGAAGAGCCTCCAGTCCCGCCCGCAGCGCGGCCACGGCGCGGCGCCGCACCTCGTCATAGGTCTCGGCCCCGGGCAGGGAGAATCGCTCCGGGTCGCGGAGGAAGAGCGCCATCCGCTCCGGGTCCTCGCGCGCGACGTCGCCGAAAAAGCGCGTCTCCCAAGGGCCGACGTTGATCTCGCGCAGATCGCGCACGGTGTGCAGCGCGAGCGGATGCGTGCGGCTGATCGCGCCGGCCGTGAGCATCGCGCGCTTCAGGTCGCTCGAATAGAGCGCGTCGATCTTCACGCCGCGGAAACGCTCCGCAAGCGCGTCGATCTCCCGCAGGCCGAGGGCGGTCACATCGCCGTCCCAGTGCCCCTGCATCGCGCGGAACAAATTGCCCTCCGCCTCCGTATGGCGGATCAGATAAATTTCTGTCATCGCGTCTCTCTCCCGTACTTGACCGTGGAGGCAAGAATGAGTATAATAATATAGTTAGAATCCGGCTTCATTATAGACCGAAATGCGCGGCCGCGCAAGTGCGGGGCGCGAAAGAGAGAGAGGTGAGATCCGATGAGGGCCGCAGCGCTGGCATCCGGCGACGGAGCGAAGCTCCAGGGCATCCTGGACGCCGTTTATTTCGGCGAGCTGCCGCAGCTTGAGCTCGCCGCCGTGATCTCCCCGGAGAAGGACGCCTACGTCATGCAGCGCGCGCTGAACGCCGGCATCCCGGCCTACGCCGTCGATCCGGACCTCTTTCCCACGATGACGACCCACAGCATGGCCGTCGCCAACAAGCTCAAGGATATGGACGTCGAGCTCGTCATCCTCGCGGATTACGGCGTCCCGCTCGGCGTCATCCCCTATCAGTTCAGGAACCGCATCATCGGCACCTGCCCGCGGCTCTGCCCCGCCTTTGAAAACGTCGAGGGCGACGTCTGCGAGGCTGTGCTCGAGCGCGGCTGCAGGATCACGGGCGCGACCTCCTTCTTTGCCGACGGCGACGGCGGCGTCGGCTGCATCATCGACCAGAAGGCGGTCGAGGTCAAGAGCGGCGACACGCCCCAGACCCTTGCGCGCCGTGTCACCGAGGAAGCCGAATGGCTGCTGCTGACCGAGGCGGTCAAGCGCTTTTCGATGGGCAGAATCGCCGTGCAGGGCGGCAAGCTCGTCGAATTATAAGACCGTTCCGCTCCGCCCTTCCGGGCGGAGCGCTTGTATATCCGCGCCGGGACGGCGCGCACGGAAAGAGAGAGAAGCATGAAAACCGTTTACGTCACCTCCAATTACGAATACGTCCAGCCGATGCTGCAAAAGGCCCTGAACGACAGCGGCGTCCCCTGCACGGTCTGCGCCTATACGATGCTCAAGGGGAGGCCGGTCCCCCGGCTGCCGGAGGGGAGCTGCCTGTTCAGGAGCGAGAGCATCCTGCGCGGGCCGCTGTTTCTCAAGCACAAGATGCGGCAGACGGCGGAGTTCTTTCTGAAGAACGCGGATCTCTCCGGCGCGGACGTGCTGCACGGGAACATGCTCTATCGCGACGGGCTGATCTGCCGCATCCTTTCGGAGCGCAGCGGCATCCCCTACGTCGTGTCCGTCCGGAACGCCGATCTCAACCTCCCCTCCTACTGGAGGGCGTTCCTCAGGCCCGTCGGGCTGGAAAACCTGCGCCGGGCCGGCGCGGTGATCTGTCTGAGCAGGCCCTACCGCGACCGGCTGCTCGCCTTCGTCCCGCCCGCCGAAAGGGAGGCGATCGCGGAGAAGTGCCGGATCATCCCGAACGGAGTCGACGATTTCTGGCTGGACAATCGCTGCACAAAAGAGGGCGGTCCGGGAGAGACCGTCCGCTTCCTGACCGTGGGGCGGATCGAGGAAAACAAGAACCAGCTCCGCACGGCGCAGGCGATCCGCGCCTGGGGTGAAAAAACGGGCCGCGCCGTCCGCTACACGCTGGTCGGGGACTGCCGCGACGAGGAAATGGCCGCCGCGCTCCGGCAGTTCGATTTCGTGGAGATCAAGCCCTATATGGAAAAAGAGTCCCTGCTCGGAGAGCTGCGCGGGAGCGACGTCTTCATCATGCCTTCCCACGCCGAGACCTTCGGGCTCGTCTACGCCGAGGCGCTGACGCAGGGCCTCCCGCTGATCTATACCCGGGGGCAGGGCTTCGACCGGCAGTTCGACGACGGCTTCGTCGGCTATCCGGTCGACAGCCGGGACGCGGAGAGCATACGCGGCGGGATCGAAAAGCTGCTCGCGGACTACGAGGCGATCCGCGGCCGGACCGCGGAGGCGAGCGAGCGCTTCCGCTGGAGCCGGATCACGGCGCAGCTGACGGAGGTGTACGCGCGCACCGCAGAAGACGCGCGCCGCGGGTCTGCGCCCGAATGAACTTCCTGCACAAGCGCCGCTTCCCGGATCTCCGGGAGGAGACGCGGACCGGGATCTGTCTCCGCTCAAGAGGAGGAAGATGACCCGGGCGCACGGTTTCCCGTGCGCCCGGGTCATCTTCATGCTGCCGGCGACATGCCGGGAGGCCTTTCCCCCGCCGCGGCAAAACGAGGGGGAGCGGTTGACATTTTCTGGTTGTTCATATACAATGATTACCAGCTGCAAGTCTCTTCCGGAAGCGGGAAGAACATGACATCTTATAAAAAAGGAACGTGACAAGATGAAAAAAAGAGGAGCGCGAATTATCACTCTGCTGCTGGTTCTAATCCTGCTGCTTTCCGTCAGTCCCGCCGTTTTTGCTGCCGACGGGCCGAGCGCCGATGATCTGGACGCGATCTCCGCGGATATCGTCTACCCGAGGAGGAAATCGATGTATCTCGATCAATACAAGCTCGCCGAGGTAGAGGTCAAAAGCGGAACCGCTTACGCCTTCCTCGATCCGAACAAAAAATCCCCCCTTACCAAAGGCAACTACTTCTCCGTGACCAATGGGGAGCCCGCCACCGTCATCGCCCAGAGCGGCGGCTATTCCTGCGTGATCTTTGACGAGCTTCTCCGCGCCGGATGGATCAAAAGCACCTATCTGAAAATCACCGGCTTCTCCGACAGCTACGATCCCATCGCCGCCTATGAGGAGGCCATGGGCGGCAAAGCGGACGCGGGAGGCGGGCAGCGCCCCGGCGCCGACGATCTGGACGCGATCTCCGCGGATATCGTCTACCCGAGGAAGGAATCGATGTATCTCGATCAGTACAAGCTCGCCGAGGTGGCGATCCGGAGCGGAAACGCCTACGCCTTCCTCGATCCGAACAAAAAGTCCCCCGTTACCAAGGGCAACTACTTCCTTGTGCAGGACGGTGAGCCCGCCACGGTCATCGCCCAGAGCGGCAGCTATTCCTGCGTGATCTTCGACGAGCTTCTCCGTGCCGGATGGATCAAAAGCGCCTATCTGAATATCACCGGCTTCTCCGACAGCTACGACCCTCCGTCCGCCCGCGATTGATCCGCGCGCGGAAAGAACAGCAAAAAAGCATCCCGTTTCATAGGAAACGGGATGCTTTTTTATCTGATCTCAGATCAGGCCTCGCCGCGCTCCTTGAGCGCCTCCTTGCGGGAGATGTTCCAGCGGCCCTTCTCGTCGATGCCGGTGAACTTGACCCAGGTCTTGTCGCCGACGTTGAGCACGTCCTCGACCTTCTCGGTGCGCTTGAACTCGAGGTCCTTGATGTGGCACATCGCGTCCTTGCCCGGAGCGAGCTCCACGAAAGCGCCCAGGTTGGAGATCACGCGCTTGACCTCGCCGTAGTACAGCGCGCCGACGACCGGCTCGAAAACGATGTCCTCGATGATCTTGCGCGCGGTGCGGCAGGCCTCGATATCGCTCGAAGCGATGAAGATGAAGCCGTCGTCGTTGATGTCGATCTTGCAGCCGGTGTCGGCCGTGATCTTCTGGATGACCTTGCCGCCGGTGCCGATGACCTCGCGGATCTTGTCGGGGTTGATCTTCATCTGGATCATCTTCGGCGCGGTCTTGGCCAGCTCCTTGCGCGGCTCGGGGAGAGCCTTGAGCATGATCGCGTCAAGGATCTGGAAGCGGGCTTCGCGGGTGATGGAGAAGGCCTCCTTGACGATCTCATGCTTGAGGCCGTCGTTCTTGAGGTCCATCTGGATGGCGGTGATGCCCTTCTTGGTGCCGGCCACCTTGAAGTCCATCTCGCCGTGGAAGTCCTCCACGCCCTGGATGTCGATGAAGGTGGTGAAGTCGTCGCCGTCCTGGATCAGGCCGCAGGAGATGCCCGCGACGGGCGCCTTGAGCGGCACGCCGGCGTCCATCAGCGCCATCGTGGTGCCGCAGATGGAGCCCTGGGAGGTGGAGCCGTTGGAGGAGAGGACCTCGGA
>CAMVJF010000168.1 GCA_947167725.1 uncultured Clostridia bacterium
CGTCTTCGGTATAGAACACGCGCTTGGCCGCGCCGGTGGTGCCGGAGGTCGCGTCGGAGAGGACGCGCTGGATCTGCGCCTGTGAGCAGAGCAGCATCGAGGGAGCGTGCCGCGCGAGATCCTCCTCCGTGGTAAAGGGGATATCGGACAGATGCGCCAGAGAAGCGATCCGCTCCGGAAGATCCCGATAAAAGCCGCCGCGCTCTTTTTCGCGCGCCAGAAGACGATTCAGCTTTTTTAGCTGGATCGCCTCGATCGTATCTCTGTCGACGCGCGGCAGTCCCTCCTGTTCGGCGATCAGCGCGTCGAGGCGGGAGACGGACAGGCTGCTCACAGCAGTCCCCTTTCCTGCAGGATCTCCATGCACTTGCCAAAGGTCGCGGCGATGATCTGCGGACAGTATTCCACGCGCTTCGCGGGGTTGCCCTTCGTAATATCGCGGCAGTCGACGCCGCCGTAGTCCACGCCGATCTCCTCTTCAAACCATTTCGTGAACTCTCCGAGCGCGCTCTTGTGTTGGGGATCGTCAAAGCCGGTGTCCTCGCCCTTGCCGGTAAAATAGGAGATCAGGCAGGCGCCGCCGGTCATGCAGCCGCAGCAGCCCTGCGAGAAGCCCACGCCGCCGTTGAGGCCTCCCATGGCCTTGACGAGGCCGGGATTCTCCTCACCCAGCGTGTCGAGCATCAGGATCGCCAGGATCTGGCTGCAGAAATAGCCGTAGCGGCTCAGTTCCATCACGCGGTCGAATAGATCCATCCTCATCCGTCCTTTCTTGCAATCAAAAGCCAGTAGCTGCTTTTGCCTTTCGGGATATCACAGCAAAGCCTGTCGCCGCGCCACAGCGCCTCGAGGAAGTATTCGCGCCACACGGCCGTCATGTCCTCGGCATAAAGGATTTCGAAGTCCGCCGCGCGCAGCGGAGCCTCCGGGGCTTCCGTGAACACGTCCGAAAGCAGCAGCTTCCCGCCGTCCTTCAGGATCCTGCACGCCTCGCGCAGCGCGCGGCGCTGGTCGCCGGATACGAAAAATGCGCACTGGCTGATCACGGCGTCAAAGCTCCCGTCCGGGAAGGGTGCGTGCAGGAAATCTCCGCTCTCGACATCCTCTGCGCGGGGTTCGCGATCGATCCCGCGCGCGGCATAACCGAGCGAGCGCAGCAGCGTCAGCGTCTCGCCGGCACCGGCGCCCATGTCCAACACCGAGGCGCCGGGCGGAAGCGCGGCCAGCTCCAGCAGACGTCGCGAATGCGCTTCACCGCCGGGATGGCTCCTCATTTATCCTCCAGCGCCCGCTCCACAGACGCCACCTTTCCCAGCGCCAGCTCCTCCGGGACGTAGACGAAGCCGCAGACGGGGCAGACGGGCAGCTCGACGGGGAAGCCGTTGTCGAGATACATGAACTTGGCCTTGCCCGTGATGAGGGGCGCGCCGCACTTGACGCATTTGAGCTTGCCCTGAGGGTCTATGGTGTAGTAATTCTTCTCGATGGCCATGCTTATCCCTCCCGTTTCTCCACTCTCATGCGGTGGCTCCATGCGCGGTGTACGAGGAATCCGTCCTTCGCGCGGCTGAACTTCACCCAGAAGGTCGCGTTGCCCACGCGGCGGCGGGCCACGAGCAGGGCGTCCTCGTCCTCAATGGCCTCGCCGCTCGCACGAAAGTCCTCGAGCACGGCGATCACGTCCTCGACGAGGATCATGCGATCGTCCATCATCTTCCGCGCCTCGTCGGTAAAGGCGAGGGAGTATTCCAGCTTTTTCACCATCGGGACCTCCATCCAGACTTCCTGCAACAGCTCATTTTTCAGGCTCAGGCGGTTGCGGCGCTTCTCGCTGATATCCGGCGGACTGCCCGCGTCCGTTCCGTAACACAGCTCGAGGATATGCCTCGACTCCCTTCCCTGTCGGGCAAAGCGGTCGCGGCAGGCCATGCAATAGGAGATATAGGGCGCGTCACTGCGTTCGAGACATTTTTCGGTCAGCTCCGCGGCTACCTCGCGGTTGGCATAGGCGGTGAGCCCGCCATAGCCGCAGCAGGGCGAACGGTCTCCGGAATAGGGCGTATCCTCCAGCGTGCAGCCGAGCCGCGCGGCGAGCGTGCGGATGGCCTGCTGGGTCTTTGCGTCGCCGCGCGCCCCGCAGGAATCGTGCAGCGCGGCGGGGCGCTCGAGCGCGTGCGCGCCTTCGGGCAGGCCGAGCTCCAGCAGCACGTCCCAGATCCCGCGGACCTCGAGCGGAGAAAAGCCCTTCAGCTCTTTCGCGCAGCTCGGGCAGCCGGCGATCACGACCGGGTCGCCCAGGCGGGCGAGCTCGCGGGCGAGCAATTCATGCGTCTGCTCCTCCATCTCCGTCCTGCCCGCCCAGTCGGCGATCGCGCCGCAGCAGCCGAGCAGCAGCGCCACGCCGCCCTCCAGCCGCTCGCATAGATCGAGATAGGCGGCCCGGACGGTCGCGGGGGCGATGGCCGCGGCCTGGCATCCGGGGAAGAACACATAGCGGCACTTCTCGAAGCCCGGCTGCGGACGGCAGAGGAAAGCCTCGCTGTTGGAGAACAGCATGTCCATCAGCGCGAATTCATGCGGGGCCAGCGGCATCTTGTCCGTGGAGACCATGTTGCGGCGCGCCGCAGCGCAGACCTGGGCCATATCGAAGCCGTTGGGACAGACCACGCTGCACTGGCCGCAGAGCGCGCAGGCGTTCATCGCCTTGTTAAGCGGGTGGTCGCCCATGATGATCTGCGTGTTGTTGTAGATCTCGCGGGAGAGAAGTCCCGGATGCTTTTTGTAGTGTTTGAGATAGGCGCAGGATTTGAGGCATTCCTCGCAGTGGCACTGGATGCAGCGTCCCGCCTCGCGGATCGCCTCTTCCTTTGTATAGCCGTCCCCGGCCGGAGGGATGTGTCTGAGCTCCTTCGCCCCGGAGAGGTCGGTGTAGAGATTGCTCTCGCACGCGCCTTCCTGTCCGCGCATATTGCGCGGATCGAGACTCTGGGCCAGGCGGTCGACGGTCAGGGCGGCCTTTTTTGCGCCGAAGGCTGTGTCCAGAACGCCCTCGCAGTCCCCGCACACGAGTCTCTGCTCTTCGCAGAACATCAGCTCCGGCAGGATCACGGCGTCCGGAAACAGCTCCCGCGCCGCCGCCGCGGAGGTGCACAGCACGTCGAAACGCGCCTTTGTTTCCTCGTATAACGCCGCGTCGATGCGGCGGTCGAATTCAAATTGAATGTCCTTTCCCCCGAGGCGCTTCAGCTCGAGCGCAAAGGCCGCGTCGCTCAAAAACGGTACGCAGGCGCGCAGAAAGCTCTCGCAGTCGCCCTGCTCACAGAACACGGTGATCGGATAAGCCTTCTTTTCCAGCTCGCCCGCGAGGAAGAGCGTAAAGAGATCGGTTCCGAGGATCGCGACGCTCTTGCGCTTCTTCATGCGGAACACGCCGCCGGAGCGGGACTGCTCGCCGAAGCGGGCGACCGCGTCCTCGACGGCGCGGACGGAGACCGCATCGCCGATCTCTCCGAGACGGCACCTCTCCTCGCAGGGCGCCTCGCAGCCCGCTGCAAGGATGAGCGGGAAAGGCGCGATCTTCTCGTAGATCTGCAGCGCTTTCTTGAAATCGCCGTCGGCCGCGGCCTTCATAAAGGCACGTACGTCCAGCTTCAGGGGGCAGGCGGCGCTGCAGAAGGGCGGCTGCTCATAGACGCAGCGGGCCACCATGCTCTCCATCTCTTCCTTGGAGATCTTGTTGACCTTATAAACATGAGTGGACCCTCGTTCCTGGATCTGGCTCATGGCTCTCCCTCCCTTTCGTTGAAAACGGGGATGTGGGAATTCTCCCACATCCCCATTATATCACGGGTATCTGTGCTTGGAAAGAATTACTTCTCCAGCGCCTTGAGCGCGGCGAGCACCTTGTCCGGGCGAGCCGGGATGCGGGTGATGCGGGCGCCGGTGGCGTTGTAGATGGCGTTCAGGATGGCCGGGTGCGGCGCATCCAGCGGGGCCTCGCCGCAGCCGGCGGCACCGTAGGGGCCGTTGGGACGGTAGGTCTCGTTGAAGTGCAGCTCGATGTCATCGGGCACGTCGTTGGGGTACGGGATGCCGCACTTGAGCAGGCTGGTGTGCTTGTTGAGGTCCTCGAAGTCCTCGGTCAGCGCCAGGCCGATGCCCTGAGTGAGGCCGCCGTAGAAGTTGCCGTCCACCAGGAGCTTGTTCATGATGGTGCCCACGTCCGCCACGCAGGTGAACTTGATGACCTTGACCTTGCCGGTCTTGGTGTCGACCTCGACCTCGGGCAGGAAGATGGTGTACATGTAGGTGGCAAAGGGCTCGCCCTGGGCG
>CAMVJF010000169.1 GCA_947167725.1 uncultured Clostridia bacterium
AGCGCAGCACGATGATATCCGGCGAGATGCCCATGCCCTGCAGCTCCTTGACGGAATGCTGCGTCGGCTTGGTCTTGTGCTCGTCGCTGCCCCGCAGAAAGGGCACGAGCGTCACGTGGATATAGAGCGTGTTTTCCTTGCCCCGCTCAAGTCCGACCTGCCGCGCGGCCTCGAGAAAGGGCTGGCTCTCGATGTCGCCGGTCGTGCCGCCGATCTCGGTGATGATCACGTCCGCACCGGTCTTTTTCTCGAGAGAGTAGATAAAGTCCTTGATCTCCTGCGTGATGTGCGGGATGACCTGCACGGTCTGCCCGAGGTATTCGCCGCGCCGCTCCTTGTTCAGCACGTTCCAGTAGACCTTGCCGGTCGTGAGATTTGAGAATTTGTTCAGGTCCTCGTCGATAAAACGCTCATAGTGCCCGAGGTCGAGGTCGGTCTCGCTGCCGTCTTCGGTCACGTAGACCTCGCCGTGCTGATAAGGACTCATCGTCCCGGGATCAACGTTGATGTAGGGATCCAGCTTCTGCGCTGCGACCTTCAGACCGCGCGATTTCAGCAGCCGCCCCAGCGAGGCCGCCGTGATCCCCTTGCCAAGACCGGATACGACGCCGCCGGTCACAAAAATATACTTCGCCATGACGATGCCCTCCAAAACGAAAAAGTTCTTCGATGCCTTAAGGGGGCACTTGGCCCCTGGCTCCGAAGAACATTCTTAACGAGTGAACGCTATTCAAGACACGGAAAGTGTATCACGGCGGCTCCTGCAATGTCAAGAAGAGGCGAGCGCTTACGATATGGACAGCGTATGGTTTGCAGATGTCTCCGCTATGATACGCTCACGCCCGCCCGCCGGGCAGAGGCACATACGGAAAACGCCCGCTGCGGTTTCCCGCAGCGGGCGCTGCCTGTTTGATTGAGGGTCAGACGCCGGGCGTCAGCATCCACTTGGCGTAGAGGGTCTTGGCCCCCGTCGCGCCGGGACCGATCGTGTCGATCTCTGTCCCGCCCTTGAAGTTCGCCGTCGTGTACCAGCCGAGGAAGACATAGCCCTCCTTCTCGGGTAAAATACCATTTTTTCTATCACCTCACGCGCGGAAAAGCAACCGAAAGAAACAAATAACCCTGCCATTCCGGAAAGGGCGTCCGGATGAAAAAAGCCTTGTGCGGCAGCGCACAAGGCTTTTTCATTCTTTGTCCGGGATCTCGAGGATGCGGTATCCGCAGGCGTTGATGATGGTGGTATCCCCGTAGCGGAGGGTCCCGCCGGTCCGTACCCCGTAGCGGGTGTGGACATGTCCGTGGATCAGATAGCGCGGGTGATATCGGTCCATGAGGGGCAGGAAGGAGGCAAAGCCCCGGTGGGCGGGGTCCTCGGCGTCGCCGAGACCTCTCGCCGGCGCGTGCGTCAGAAGGATATCGACGCCGCCGGCGCGGAACAGCTTCCACCGCAGCTTCCGGATCCTGCGTTCCATCTGCTTTTCCGTGTACTGATGAGGACCGTGATTGTACAGCGGACAGCCGCCGAGACCCAGGATCCGCAGCCCCTTTTCGACCACGAGATCCCCGTCGGCGCAGACGCAGCCCTCCGGCGGGCTCTTCTCGTAGCTCCCGTCGTGATTGCCGTGCACATACAGCAGAGGAGCGCGGCCCATCGTGACAAGAAAGGTGAGGTACTCGGCTTTCAGATCGCCCGCCGCCAGGATCAGATCGATGTCCCTGAGCCGCCGCGGCTGATAGTAGTCCCAGAACAAGGGGCTCTCCTCGTCGGAGATCAGGAGCAGCTTCATCGCAGCGTCCTCCCCCTACAGATCTTCCGGATGGATCGCGAGGATCCTGGCGGTCTCCACAGCCTCGGGCCGCAGCTCGTGAAGGGCGGGGATATGACCGTCCACATTCGCGCACAGCCAGTCCATCCGCATGAGCTCTTCGGCACTGAAACCGCGGGAGCCGTCGTTGCGCAGCTCTCCGCGCTGATCCCGGATCGTACAAAGAAACGGATCGAACCATCCGCCGCGAAGATCGCGGCACAGATGCTCGACCAGCCGGCGAATCCCCTCGGGCAGGGAGGGGGAGAACTGGACGTCGATCAGACCGCTGCTCATGCCCCACCAGTAGTTGATCGCCTGCGTGCTCTGACTCTTTCCCAGCGCGTCCCAGACGCCGCTGAAGATGCTCTGCACCACCTGCACATAGAAGCGCCCCCAGTCCCAGCAGGGGAGGGCGAGCGGCAGCAGACCGCCTTCGTCGTTCAGCCGGTAGGTGCCCCATTCAAGGGCCCAGTAGGCATGCTCCGGGTCGGTGGCGTCCCGGTTGGAGATCACGGAGATCCCCCGGTCACGCAGCTCCTGCACGGGGTCGTCCGATTCGGACGACCAGACCAGATCGATCCTGACGCGCGGATTGGTCATCTGCGCGCCGAGGGCGAAGGCGTTGATCTCGGCCGGAACGCCCACGATGGGGTAGTTCGCGATGTATCCGATCCGATCCTCCGGGGCCATGGCGCCGGCGATGGCGCCCGTGATGAACTTGGCCTCATAGGTGCGGCTGTAATAGGTCCTGATCCCCGTGTAGGGGCTGGAGAGCGAGCAGTTGAGGATGCGAAGCGCCGGATGGAGCGCGGCGAGCTTCCGGCAGTCGGCGATCATCTGGGGAGTGGTCGCGATCAAGAGCTCTGCTCCGTCTTCCGCGGCCTCGTTCATGGCCCGCAGATAGTCGTGATCCAGCGCCATGTACGACTTTATGCTGACCTTTTCTCCAAGCTCCCGCGCCAGCTCCCGCTCCCCCTGAAGATGGGAACGGCTCCAGAGACTGAACGCAGGGTCGTAGGCGTAGATCATGGCGACGTTCAGATGGTCCGGCCGTACGATGCCGAAGATCTTGTCGATGAGACCCTTTTCCTTCGCCTCCGGATCGGTGCTGACCGAGATGGGGCTGGGGGAGGAGGCGCTTTTGATATCGCCCCACATGGCCTCCAGCGTTTTTTTCAGCTCGTCCGCTCCCTGCTCCTTGAGTTCCCGGAAGGAAAACACCTGCAGACAGATCAGCAGCGCATCACAGACGCCGACGGAAAGACTGTCGCCGCCCATACGGTGAAACAGCGGCTCAAAACGATTCAGAAGGGCGAGAAACGCGCGCTTTTCATCGGTCGTCCAGACGTGGTCCCGCTCGAATCCCATGCAATCCTGGAGCTTTTCATAGCTCCCCGGGATCGTGAAGCGGATCTGATACAGGCTGCAGCGCTGATAGAAATGCATGAACTCATAGTAGAGCCGGATGCTGCTGTCGTCGCTGCAGACCGGGATGATGCGCTGAACGGTGCCGGGGATGGTGGGCGCGTTATAGCTTTTGAATACGCTGACGCGCTTGTTCCCCTCCACGACGTAGAAATAGCCCAGATACTCGCAGCAGCGGATCGGATCGCGGATCCCCTCGTCGGACAGATGCGCTTCGCAGAGGTTGATCCACTTGTCGCCGAATTCCGAATTCATCTCGAGGAGCGGCATAAAGTTGCCGGCGAAAGCTTCCCTGCGTCCGCCGTCGTTGGTGCCGATGATCAGCTCCGCCGGGATGTCGACCAGCCCGATCTCCATCCGCCCGGCGGTCTGGTTTTCCCGCAGCAGGTCCTCCAGCACCGGGAGATAGGGATAGTCGCCGCGGCTTTGGGCGCTTTTATAATACTTCTGCGCAAGCTTGTTCGCCTGTACGAACTGCGCGACAGCCTCCTGACGGCTCATGGGCACGACCTCCGATCACTTTTGAAGTCTGCCTTATTATATCCGGAAGCGCAGAAAACTCAATAGGGAAAGTGCACAAATCCGGGCGCTTTTCGCGGCGAAGGGCGCCCGGCGGCATGGGAGAGCGCAAAACTCGCTTGTTAACTGCGAGATTTCCCGCTATAATAGACGTGTCACGGCGCTGCGCGTCTGTGATCGAAGCATCGGCCGCGAAGCGGAGCCGCTCGCGGGCGGAGTGCCGGAGCTGGAGGTCGTCGCGCGGCCCGTGGTCGGCATCATCCCCACGGGCGACGAGATCGTTCCGTCCTGCAGCGATCCGAAGCCCGGCGATATCATGGAGTTCAACTCCTCCATCTTTTCCGCCATGCTCACCTCCTGGGGCGCGCTTGCGAAAACCTATCCCATTGTGCCCGACAAGTATGAACAGATCCGCAACATGCTCGAGAAGGCGGCGGAGGAATGCGATATGGTGATCCTCAACGCGGGATCCTCCGCGGGCCGGGACGACTACTCCGCCGCTGCGGCGGGGGAGGTCGGCGAGGTGCTGTTCCACGGCATCGCCATCACGCCTGGCAAACCCACCATCCTGGGTAAAA
>CAMVJF010000170.1 GCA_947167725.1 uncultured Clostridia bacterium
CGACGTATTGATCGTCCTTGAGGCGATGAAGATGGAAAATGAAATCGTAGCCCCCAGGACGGGCAGCGTCGCGCAAATCGCCGTGAGCAAGGGCCAGGTCGTAGAAACAGGCTCGCCCCTTGTTGTGATCGCATAACGGAGGGTTTCGGATGGATATTCTGGGAACTGTGCAGAAGCTCGCGATGGAATCCGGCTTCGCGGCCTTCTTCCTTACGGAGGGCGGCTGGAAGAACCTTGTGATGATTCTCATTTCGTTCGTTCTGCTGTATCTTGGCATTGCCAAGAAGTTTGAGCCGCTGCTCCTTTGCGGTATCGCTTTCGGCTGCCTGCTGTCGAACCTGAGTTATTTCATCGGCATGGGCGAGAACGCGATGTACCACCCGGAGATGTGGGCGGCGTTCCTCGATCAGACGAGCCCCTATTACCACAGCTACGGTCACATTATGGCAAATGCAGGTCTGCTTGACTTTTTCTACATCGGCGTCAAGGCTGGCATTTACCCCTCTCTGATTTTCATGGGAGTCGGAGCGATGACCGACTTCGGTCCCCTTCTTTCCAACCCCAAGAGCCTTCTGCTCGGTGCGGCCGCGCAGCTCGGCGTCTTTGTTGCTTTCTTCGGTGCGGTGCTGCTCGGCTTCACCGGTCCGCAGGCAGCCTCCATCGGTATCATCGGCGGAGCAGACGGCCCCACGGCTATTTTCCTTACGACCAAACTTGCACCCGAGTTGCTCGGTCCTATTGCGATCGCCGCCTACTCCTATATGGCACTGATCCCCATGATTCAGCCGCCGATCATGAAGGCGCTCACGACCGAGAAGATGCGTGTCGTAAAAATGGAGCAGGCGCGCGAAGTCTCCAAAACCGAGAAGATCCTCTTCCCCATCGTCGTCGCGACCTTCGTGATCCTGCTTCTTCCCTCTACCGCTCCGCTGATCGGCTGTCTGATGTTGGGCAATCTTTTCCGTGAGTGCGGTGTGACCGACCGTCTTTCCGACACGGCGCAGAATGCGCTGATGAACATCGTCACGATCTTCCTTGCGACCTCCGTCGGTGCAACGATGGTGGCCCAGAGCTTCCTTGATATCAAGACGCTCCTTATTATTCTTCTCGGTCTTGTCGCTTTTGCGATCTCCACGACCGGCGGCCTGGTCGGCGGCATCATCATGTACAAGACCTCCGGCGGTCGTATTAACCCGCTGATCGGTTCGGCAGGCGTTTCCGCCGTTCCGATGGCTGCGCGCGTGAGCCAGGATGTCGGTCGTCGATACAACAAATCCAATTTCCTGCTGATGCATGCGATGGGGCCAAATGTTGCCGGCGTTATCGGCTCGGCGATCGCAGCGGGTTTCCTCCTCTCCGTTTTCGGCGGCTGAATACAACCAGCAAAAAGAAACTCCGTCCGCTCGGACGGAGTTTCTTTTTATAAAGATTTCATGAATTCAGTCGAAAAAAGTTGCATTCTCTATTACTCGGCAGTATGATAAAGCCAAAGATAATGGAGGTGTTTTCATGATTTGCAAATCCTGTGGGAATCCTCTTCCCGATGATGCAAAATTCTGTCCCGTCTGCGGCACACCCGCCGCGTCTGCTGAAGAAGAGATTTCTGCTGCGGAGCCGGTCATCGAGCAGGCCGCCGAGCAGCCCGAAGTTCCTTCCGGAGACAGCTGGTATCAGTCCGCTCAGGCGGAGACCCCGCCCACGCAGAGTTCTTCGACCTATTACGCTCCCGTCGCCCCCTCGATCGGCAGCATTCCTTCATTCTACCGGAAAGCGTTTAACGTGCTGAAAAAGAAACCCATTCGTCTTTGGGGCCTCTCGCTGCTCTATCTCGTCCTCGTCTCTCTTGTCAGCTCTCTTGGCGCTCTCGTACCGCTGATCTCTATCCCGATCGTTCTGCTTCTTTCTCTCGGCTTTACCGGGATTCTCCTTGCGGGCTATTACGGCAAAGAGTGCCGCGCCGAACAGATGTTCGATGCGTTCCGCAAGGATGAGATCATCCGTAACGGTGCCGGCATGTGCTGGATGGAACTCTGGACGATGGTCTGGAGCTTTGTTCCCGTGATGAACATCATCAAGAGCTATTCCTACTGCTTTGTCCCCTACATTCTTCTGACCGACAAGGAAATCGGCGCTTCCGAGGCACTGAAGAAGTCTATGCGTATGACCGACGGCTTCAAGGGCAAAATGTTTGGTGCCGACGTTCTGATCATTCTCGGAATGTACCTGATGATCTTCGTCCTTCTCCTGCTTAGCCGCATCCCTTATATCGGCTGGCTCTTTGTTCTTGCGCTGATTCTGTTTATCCTCGCCGTCATACTTTTCCTGCCTCTCTTCATGGGTCTCGTCCGCACCGCCTTCTTTGAAGATATCAGCAAGCTTGGCAGAGATTGACCTCGATAAATATCATAAGATTAAGAGCTGCAGTGATCATTCACTGCAGCTCTTTGCTATTGTCTATTCTTTTGAGTTTATCGTTCAGTTTTTTATAGATCCGTTCCACAAACCAAGGCTCAGTGGATGCTCGCAAGGCTTCGTCCAATTCAAACCATTTTACACCGCTGTTCTCATCTTCGCAGATCCGCAGCTCCTCGTCCTCATCCGCCTCCATGAGATAGGTGATGTTGAGATGCAGATGGCTTGGAACGTATTGACCGCGCTTTTCATGTCCATCAACTGTCAGGACTTCCAGCGAGTATATCTCTTCGCTGAGCGGCCGTACCTCCTTCAGGCCGGTCTCCTCGCGGCTCTCTCGCCGCGCAACAGCGAGCAGATCCTCATCGCCGTCCGCATGCCCTCCTGTCCATGACCAGGAATCATAGATCCGGTGATACACCATCAGCACCTTTGATCGCGCCGCGTTCACGATCCAGGCAGAGGCTGTCATGTGAGCGATCTGATTGCTGCGAAAAAAAGCATCCTTGTGATGTCGGAGATAGTCGAGGATCACTTCCTTGTCGTGTTCCTCCTGCTCGTTATAGGGATGATAACGCTCGATCTGGTCAAAGATTTTCATTCCGACACCGTGTAAACATCTCTGCGGAGCTTCAAAAAAGTCGGAAGCTGCGCTCGAACCTCGTCAATCCTGTCAAAATCAAGCTGAGCAAAAACAGTCTGCTCCTTTTCGTCAGCCTCAGCAAGTGTGACGCCGTAAGGGTCGATCACCATGGAATGACCCCAGCATTCATAGTCAAAGCCCTCATAGCGTGCCGCCGAGGCAGCGACAAGAAACAGTTCGTTGTCGAGGGCGCGGAGCTTGAGCGTTTCCGCCCAATGGGCGGGGCCTGTGGTCATATTGAACTGCGCCGGAAGGATCACGAGCTTCGCACCCCGAACGGCCATTGCGCGGAAAAGCTCGGGAAAGCGGACGTCAAAACAGATCGCGACGCCCATTTTACCGTACTCGGTGTCAAATACCGTGATCCGCTCACCGGGCGAAAAAGTGTCGGACTCCATAAAGCGCATCCCGGGCAGATCCACGTCGAAAAGATGGATCTTCCGGTGCTTTGCGATCTGCTCGCCCGCGCGGTCAAAGACGAAGCTGGTATTATACAGCTTCTCCCCTTCCGTCTCCGGGATCGAGCCTCCGACGAGATAGAGTTCATTTTCCTTCGCCCAGCGGGACATCTCAGCGACGACGCCTTCGTGTCCCCGCGCGGCATAGCGTCGGAAATAGCGGGAGGAATAGGGACAGTTGAACATTTCGGGCAGGACGACGAGCCCGGCGCCGTCCCCGGCGGCACGGCGGACGAACTCTTCCGCCTTTTTCATCGTGACGGCCGCGTCGAGCTCGGTGCGGAGCTGACAGACGGCGACTTTGAGCTTGCTGTTCATAGCGCCTCCAGGTAGCGTTCGATATTGAAGGGCCTGACGGCCTCATCCTTTCTTAAGTACAGCGGATGGTGCGGATGCCCCTTGACGGAGCACTTCCCCGCGCAGAGCCATTCGGCGTTGTATTCTCGGCCGATCCGCGTCATGTCGAGCAGGCAGTCGCGCAGATAGGGACGCTTTTCGATGATCGTCCCCCACGCGGCCCAGACGGCGGGACGGCGCATGGGATCGACATGCGAGAGGATATAGGAGAACGCTCGCATATTCTCGCGGTGCAGGCGCTCGTTTTTTTCCCGGTCCATATCGTCCGGATCTGTCGCGCGCTCGGCATAGACGTTGAACATCAGCCAGCTGTCATAACCGTTGTGCGCGGCAATGCGAGAGACGGACTTGAGCGTGTTGTCCAAATCATCCGGCGCGGCGGTCGAAGGGTTGATGCCGATGCAGATCAGCGGCCAGCTCCCTCTCGTGCCGAGGATATAACGGTATTCG
>CAMVJF010000171.1 GCA_947167725.1 uncultured Clostridia bacterium
CCAGATGGAAGGGGTCGATCATGTTCACGTCGTCCAGGTCCGCGGTGGCGGCCTCATAGGCCAGGTTCACCGGGTGCTTGAGCGGCAGGTTCCAGACCGGGAAGGTCTCGAACTTGGCGTAGCCGGCGCTGACGCCGCGCTTGTTCTCGTGGTAGAGCTGGCTCAGGCAGGTGGCCATCTTGCCGCTGCCCGGGCCGGGCGCCGTCACGACGACGAGGCTGCGGCTCGTCTCGATGTAGTCGTTGCGGCCGTAGCCGTCCTCCGAGACGATCAGCGGGACGTTCGCGGGGTAGTCGGGGATGATGTAATGGCGGTAGGTGCGGACGCCGAGCGCCTCGAGCCGCTTCATGAATTTGTCGGCGATGGCCTGGCCGCGGTAGTGCGTCACGACGACGCTGCCGATGTAGAGGCCGATGCCGCGGAAGGCGTCGATCAGGCGCAGGGTGTCGTCCTCGTAGGTGATGCCGAGGTCGCCGCGGCGCTTGGAGCGCTCGATGTCGTCGGCCGAGATGGCGATGACGATCTCCGCGACGTCACGCATCTCGAGAAGCATGCGCACCTTGCTGTCCGGCGCAAAGCCGGGGAGCACGCGGGCGGCGTGGTAGTCGTCGAAGAGCTTGCCGCCGAACTCCAGATACAGCTTGCCGCCGAACTGCGAGATGCGGTCGCGGATGTTCTGGGACTGGAGCTTTACGTATTTGTCGTTGTCAAAACCCAAAGCGGTCATATTTCTATCCCCTTTATTTCTTTCAACGATTCGGGAAAGCGGTACGAAGTGGAACGAGCGGGCGGAGGGGCCGTTTCTGCCGGGCGAGGCGGGGGCTTCCGCCCGGCGTTCGCGTCCTATACGCCGACCCCGACGGGACTGCCCAGAACGACGCAGGCAGAAAGATATTTGTGCGTGCAGAGCGCGAGGTGGGTGCGGAGCTGGAAGCTGCCGCCGTTGGCGGTGCTGATATAGAGATCCGTCGGCCCGCGCAGCGACATGCCGGAGATCTCCCCGACCGGGACCGAGATCCCGCCGGGCAGCTCCAGCCGGTCGCGGTAGAGCGCGATGCCGCCCCGCCCGACAAGCTCGCTGGAACGGCCGGACTGGACGCTGTAGAGCTCGAGCCCCTCGTCGGAGAAGATCGGCTCGTCCTCCTTCGCCTCGGCGCAGCGCTTCTCGATCTGCTTGTCCTGCCAGCGGTTCCAGCCGCGCACGTCGTGGAAGGGCGCGTCGCCGCCGATGAAGGAGCCGGTGGGCGCGTAGCGCGTCTCAAAGCCGCAGCAGCTGCAGCGGAAGGAATCGCCGTCGCTCGCGAGCGTGCCGAGGGAGAAGCATTTCGGACAGATGAAGAGCAGCGTCTCGAGATTTTCGGCCAGGCGCCGTCCGCGGTAGAGCACCGGACGGCCGCGCTGCTCGTCAAAGGCGTCGACATGGATGTCGCGCGCGATGGCGGCGTTGATCTGCGTGACGCTCATGCCGCGGAGCTCCTCGGGCGTGTAGACCTTGACAAGCTCGCCGCGCATCTCGCCCCGGCGGGCGCTGTTGCCCGACCAGCGGGGGCTGGAGAGGTAGCCGCCGCGGATGCGGAAGGTCACGAGCGAGACGCCGCTCGAACGGACCAGCTTGCCCGTCGAGGCGGGAAACTCGCGCGTCACGCCGTCCCAGCAGCGGTTGCCCTCCGGGAAGAAGGCCACGCTGCAGCCGCCTTTGAGCGTGCGGAGCATCTCCTTGACCGCGCCGGCGGCGCTGCCGCCCTTCTGGCGGATGATCGGATGGACAAGCCAGTCCAGCAGGCGCGAGACGAAGCCGAGACGCATGATGTGCTCGCTGGCGAGAAAATACATCTGCTCACGGAAGGAGGCCCCGACGATCAGAGGATCCCAGTCGGTGACATGGTTGCTCACGACGATATAGGGCCCCGCGGGCGCGACGGTCCGGCAGCGGTAGTTGAAGCGGATCCATAATATGAGCCGTACCAGCGGACGCATGAGCTTCCAGATGAACGAGTGCCGCGCGTGGTGTTCCAAAAGCCAACACCTCCCCAACTTACTAACGCCCTATTTTAGCATACCCTTTTTCAAAGCACAAGAATTTACTTTTATTCTGCAAAAAGTTGTGATATAACTATAATTTGTAGAGCTGCGCTCTCCGCGGCGCGCTTTGACTCCCGCGCCCGGGCGCGGCGGGGAGAAACCGACCGGAGCGCCGGTCGTCCTCTCCGCCGGCCGGCGGCTTCGGCCGCGCATGACGCCCCGCCGCCGTTCGCGGGAGGCTCATTCCGACGGATCGTCGGCGGAACGGCACGGCGGACCTGCCGACGTTTCGC
Source organism: uncultured Clostridia bacterium (assembly GCA_947167725.1). Taxonomy (GTDB): domain Bacteria; phylum Bacillota; class Clostridia; order Oscillospirales; family Oscillospiraceae; genus Limivicinus. The sequence goes on from CAMVJF010000171.1 coordinate 2,316, forward strand.
CGTCATGCGGTCATTATTACGAAAGGCAACGATAAAATGGGACTTCTGGATAAAATCTTCGGCTCGTACTCAGACCGGGAATTGAAAAAGATCACGCCGATCGCGGACGCGATCGAGAAGCTCGACGGCGTGTACGGCGCGATGAGCGACGAGGAGCTCAAAGGCAAGACGGCCGAATTCCGCGCGCGGCTCGCCGCGGGCGAGACGACGGACGAGCTGCTGCCCGAGGCCTTCGCCGCGGCGCGCGAGGCGGCCTGGCGCGTGCTGGGCATGAAGCCCTTTCACGTCCAGCTCATCGGCGGCATCGTGCTCCATCAGGGCCGCATCGCCGAGATGAAGACCGGCGAGGGCAAGACGCTCGTCGCCGTGCTGCCCGCCTATCTCAACGCCCTCACGGGCGAGGGCGTGCATATCGTCACGGTCAACGACTACCTCGCCCGCCGCGACAGCGAGTGGATGGGCAAGGTGCACCGCTTTATGGGCCTCTCGGTCGGACTGATCGTCCACGGGCTCACGAGCGAGGAGCGCCGCGCGGCCTACGCCTGCGACATTACATACGGCACGAACAACGAAATGGGCTTCGACTACCTGCGCGACAACATGGCGCTCTACAAGCGCGACATGGTCCAGCGCGGCCACGTCTTCGCGATCGTCGACGAGGTGGACTCCATCCTCATCGACGAGGCGAGGACGCCGCTCATCATCTCCGGCCAGGGCGACGAGAGCACCGATCTCTACCGCCAGGCCGACGACTTCGTCTCGCGGCTCAAGCGCGTGGTCTACGCCTCGGTCGACGAGAAGGAGGAGGAGAGCGAGGATCTCGACGCGGACTACGTCGTCGACGAGAAGGCCCGCACCGCCACGCTGACCGCCCGCGGCATCGCCAAGGCCGAGCGCGCCTTCGGGCTGGAAAACCTCGCGGATATCGAGAACACCACGCTCTCGCACCACATCAACCAGGCGCTCAAGGCCCACGGCATCATGAAGCGCGATATCGACTATATCGTCAAGGACGGCGAGATCATCATCGTCGACGAGTTCACCGGCCGTCTCATGCTCGGCCGCCGCTACTCCGAGGGCCTGCATCAGGCCATCGAGGCCAAGGAGCACGTCGACGTGCAGAAGGAGAACAAGACCCTCGCGACGATCACCTTCCAGAACTACTTCCGCCTGTACAGCAAGCTCTCCGGCATGACCGGCACCGCCGCCACCGAGGCGGAGGAATTCGACGCGATCTATCATCTGGATATCATCGAGATCCCGACAAACAAGCCCGTCATCCGCATCGACAACCCCGACGTGGTCTACAAGAACGAGAGCGGCAAGCACCGCGCGATCATCCGGCAGATCGCCGACTGCCACGCCAAGGGCCAGCCCGTGCTGGTCGGCACCGTGTCGATCGAGAAGAGCGAGTTCATCTCCTCCCTGCTCAAACGGCAGGGCATCCCGCACACGGTCCTCAACGCCAAGTACCATGAAAAAGAGGCGGAGATCGTCGCGCAGGCGGGCAAGCTCGGCGCGGTGACGATCGCGACGAACATGGCGGGCCGCGGCACGGACATCATGCTCGGCGGCAACGCCGAGTACCTCGCCAAGACCGACCTGCGCAAGGCCGGCTTCGACGAGGCGGTGATCGCCGAGGCCACCGGCTTCGCCGAGACCGACGACGAGAACATCCTCGCGGCGCGCAAGGCCTTCGCCGAGCGGCTCGAGGCGCACAGGCAGGTCACCGCCGCCGAGGCCGAGAAGGTCCGCGAGGCGGGAGGTCTGTTCATCCTCGGCACCGAGCGGCACGAGTCGCGCCGCATCGACAACCAGCTCCGCGGCCGCGCCGGCCGCCAGGGCGACCCGGGCGAGAGCCGCTTCTACCTGGCCCTCACCGACGACATCATGCGTCTCTTCGGCTCCGAGCGGATCCAGGGCATGATGGAGACCCTGAGGATCGACGAGGACATGCCCATCGACGCCAAGATCCTCTC
>CAMVJF010000172.1 GCA_947167725.1 uncultured Clostridia bacterium
GACCATAAAGAGAGAAAAGCGGATCCTGCTTCCCTTCTTCGACGTCATCCGGCCACCCCCTCCTTCAGCACAAGAAAGGAGGTCGGGACCGGACGGATGCCGATCACCGAGGCCGTCTTGTTGATATAGCCGCCGCGATACCACATCATCGACGACGAGCCGCCGTCAAGATTGATGGCGTTCACGGCGCCGAAGCGCTGCATGATCTCGACCTCGTCCTGATAGGAGGCGCCCATGCTGGACGCCTGTCGTCCGTCGATGACCAGCAGCAGCATCGCCTTGTCGGAGCGCTGGCCGATCGCCGTACGGGGGTTGAGACTCATCGGAAGCGTTTCCGGATCGGCGGGCTCGCCGTTGGAGATCAGCACAGGGCCGTAGCATACCGCGTAGCGGATATCGTTGTCCGAAAGCTCCTTGACGGTCATGGATTTGGCGACATGCAGATAGTGCTCCCCGTCCAGCGCCGCGATGCCGCCGCTGCAGCCGGCGTTGGGATAGTAGATCTTCCCGTTGAATACGACGGTCGAATCCGGGATGCTCCCGTCGCCTTCCCCATTGGGGTCGAGAAAACCGCCGGCGTTGATGCCTGCCACGGCGTCAAAGTGCCGCACCATCTGCTCGACGGTGTAGCCGCGGTAGGAATATGAGGCCGGGACGCTGCCCATGATGACGCGCGAGGGATCGAGCACGATCATCATATAGCCGGAATAACCGGCTCCCTTGACAGGCTCGACAATGATCCCGTCGCCGTCCTCGTCGATATAGCCCCAGGCGTCCGGCTGCGGTCTGCCGTCGGCGCCCGTCTCTTCGGCTTCCCGCTCCGTAAAGAGCGAGGTGTCCGTCGGCGCGAATTCCTCGGTCGGCTTGACGCTCTCGATCTCGGCGATCTGCTCGTCGGTAAAGTAGAGCTTGGCGAGGAAGCCGACAGCGCTCGTCTCGCGGACCGAATTGACGAAAATACTGCGGATGGCGGGAGAGGGGCCGCGAGCAAGGATGAACATCGCCGCGTACAGTACGATGGCGAGAAGCAGGACCGTCTCGAGCAGCAGCAGAAAGGCACGCAGAAAGAATCGTCCGATCCTTTTCCACACGCTCTCTTTTTCGGCCGCTTGCTCCGCATAGAAGCTGTTGACGGCTTTTTCCTGTCCCGTTTGATTCATTCCGGGCCTTCCTCCAAAAGAAATGTCACCCCCGCCGGGCCAAGGTGCCCCGGTCATCCGTGGGATCATTTGATGAAAGTGCTTGAGGCGAAGATGCCCTCCCTGCCGTGATCCTCCGCGACGATCAGCATGCCGGCGGAGTTCTCAGTCGTGATGAGGCTTTCATTGGTCGTATCGACCATATAATCGACGTCGATCAGAAATTCGTTCCCGCCGAGAGAGAAGACGCCGTTCACCGCCACGTCGTGCAGGACGTCACCTTTGCTGTGGCTCCAGGTCTGCCCTTCGATCGCGTTGTAAAAGCGGCTTTCCAGATCGCTGCCGGGCAGCAGGTAGGGGTGGATGCGCGCATAGTTGTCGTAGGCGTTCTTGTTTGTGTTCGACATGAACGCGATATAAAGCGGCAGAAAGCGCCGCGTAAAGTCCTCAAAGCGGCTGCGCTCGTCGGCCGTGCAGCGGTCCGTGAGGGTATAGCCTGCGGGGTCGTCGCGGAGGACGGCCGCGCCGCCGTCCGCGTCGCGCGCGCTGATGCTCAGCTCGCCGATATAGTTCGAGAGCTTGTAGCGGACGAGCGTCGGGAGCGCGAAGCCGTAGTCATAGGCTTCCTGCATCGAGGGATAACGGATGCCCTTTTCGGTGATATAGCTCGCATCCAGGACGTTCCCTCCGCTGATGACCTGCCACTCGGAGGGAGCGAGCAGCTCGCATTCGTTCAGCAGATCCGAAAATTCGAATTTCTCGTCCGAGACGCTCCAGCGGGTCACGCCGCTGATATTCGAGCCGAGGTCTTTCCAGAAGGTCCCGCCTCCGAAGGCCTTGCCCAGGAAGTTCCAGAAGGCGGCGCCGCCGGGCCTTTCGCCCATTTCCAGCGCCATCGTGCCGAGCACTCGGCCGTTGGAAAGGATGGTGTAGACCTCCCGGGTCTCGGTGCTCTCCGCGCCGTTTTTGGCGTAGCGCATCGGTCCGGCGAAGAGCTTTTCGATGTCGGAATAGCTGTCCTCGGCGCTTTTGAGCTTCGGATCGAGGGTGGAGACGAAGTCCGCGGAGATCGCGCGGATATGCTCGCTGTCAAAGGATTCGATGTAGCGATCGATCGTGTGGATCGGCTGGGATTTCTCATAATTGTCGAGAAATACCCAGAGGATCCGAATAACGACGGCGAAAAGAACGACGAATACAAGCGCGTAGACCACAGCGCCGAGCGCGAAGCGCAGCGAGGAATCGCTCTTTTTCTTAGCCAGTTCCGGTTCCCTCCTTCAACACGACAAAGGAGCTTGGCATCGGACGGACGCCGACGACCGAAGAGGAGTTATTGACATAGTGGTCCTGGAACCAGAGCATGGAGGACGAGCCGCCGTCAAGGTTGACGGCGTTCACCGCGCCGTAGCGCTCCATGATCTCGACAAGATCCTGATACTTCGCGCCCATGCTGGCGGTCTGGCGGCCGTCGATGACCAGAAAGAGCATCGCGCCGTCGGCGCACTGTCCGATCGCCGTGCGCGGATTCATGCTGACGCTCAGCGAATCGGGCGACGCCGAAACGCCGTTGACGATCAGCACCGGTCCGTAGCATACGGCATAGCGGATGTCTTTGTCGATCAGCTCCTGCCGCGACATGGATTTCGCCACATGCAGGATATGGTTGCCGTCGATGGCGGCGATCCCGCCGCCTCCTTCGGTGCCGCAACCGTATTCCATATAGTAGATCTGTCCATCCACGACGAGGACCGAATCCGGGATCTCGCCCTGGCCCCATCCGCCCGGGTCGTAAAAGCCGCCGGCGTTCGTTCCCGCCACACCGTCAAAATGCTTGACATATTCCTCGACGGTATAGCCTCTCTTCCCGTATGACGAAGGGATGCTGCCCATGATGACGCGCGAGGGATCGCGCACGACCATCATATAGCCCGCATAGCCTCTGCCCTTGACCGGTTCGATGATGATGCCGTCGCCGTCCTCGTCCAGATGAAAGACGCCGTGCGCGTCCGTCCAGCCGTCCTTGTTCTCCTCGGAGACGGGATCGGCGCTGATCGTGATGAGTGAGGTATCGGTCGGCGCGTAGTCGATCGTCTCCTTGACCGCTTCAATCTCGGCAATCTCATCGCTTGTAAAATAGAGATCGGCGACAAACTTGAGCGCGCTGGTCTCGCGCATGGAGGAGACGAACATCTTGCTCGCCGTGGGCGACGGTCCCTTTGCCAGGACAAATCCGACGCAGTAGACCCCGAGGCCGAGCACGATCACCGTCTCAAGAAGCAGGATCACAACGCGTCCGATCGTCTGCAGGATGTTCTGCGAAGAACGTCCGGCGCTGTGGGTCCGGGATCTTTTGCTGCCAGTTTTTTGATTGCTCAAACTCATAACTCCTCTCTTGTGAGGATAAACACCAGATCAAAATCAAACGGATCATGTGATACGAATCCAATGATGTATTTTATCACAAAACGCGTCTGTCGGCAAGGGGAGAAAAGCATTTTATGTAAACATTATTTCTCAAGAATTATGAAGAATACAGAGCAAAAAAACACACAGGCATTTCTGCCTGTGTGTTTATTCGTAAAGAATCCCGCAGCGCGGAACAATTACTCGTTGATGCCGATAACGACACCGGAGCCGACGGTACGGCCGCCCTCGCGGATAGCGAAGCGGAGGCCGTTCTCGATGGCGATCGGGGTGATCAGCTCGACGTCCATGTCGACGTTGTCGCCAGGCATGCACATCTCAGTGCCTTCGGGAAGGCTGATGACGCCGGTCACGTCGGTGGTGCGGAAGTAGAACTGCGGACGGTAGTTGTTGAAGAACGGGGTGTGACGGCCGCCCTCTTCCTTGGTCAGGACATAGACCTGGCCCTTGAACTTGGTGTGGGGGTGGATGGACTTCGGAGCAGCGAGGACCTGGCCGCGCTCGACAGCCTTCTTGTCGATGCCGCGGAGCAGGCAGCCGACGTTGTCGCCAGCCTCGGCGTACTCGAGGGTCTTGTGGAACATCTCGGTGCCGGTGACGGTGGTGCTCTTCTTCTCGTCGCTCAGGCCAACGATCTCGACCTTGTCGCCAACCTTGACGCGGCCGCGCTCAACACGACCGGTAACGACAGTGCCACGGCCGGAGAT
>CAMVJF010000173.1 GCA_947167725.1 uncultured Clostridia bacterium
AATCAAGTTGCTCTATAAATTTCTTAAAGCCATAATTGGATTCTGAGCATTCTTGCAGTTCTTAATCCGGCGAGCTTGCCGGCTGGGATGGCCCGGTCCGATTATATGGCGATCTGCCTGTCGATGCTTATGCGCGCGGACGTCGTGTTCCTGCTGCCTGGCTGGCAGACGAGCGGCGGAGCGCAGATCGAAAAAACTCTGGCCGAGTATCTGCGGATCCGTGTGATCGAGATCGACGAAGATCTGCTGCAGAAGTTCATGGAGGATCTGAAAACATGAAGAAAATAAAAACGCCCGGGCGCCGCTGCATCGACGCTCGGGCTGTGACAGCAAAGCTATCACGAGAACGAGAACAGTATATCAGTTTCGGGGCTGCCTGTCAAGGAGGTGAGTAAAAGATGGGCGTTATACGTGTAGAGCACACCAAAGACTACACGACCATGAGCAACCACCACCTCCGCAACCCGGAGTTGAGCCTTCGCGCGATGGGTCTTATGAGCAAGATGCTGGCGCTTCCGGACGACTGGGATTATACCGTCGCCGGTCTGGCCGCGATCTGCAAAGAAGGCCGCGACGCCGTAAGAAAGGCGCTCCAGGAGCTCGAGGCGGCCGGCTATCTCGTCAGATCTCAAACGAGAGCGGCCGGGACATTCTCGACAAACGACTACACTCTGTTCGAGACTCCACCGTTGACTGAAAATCCGTCAACGGTAAAACCGTCAACGGAAAAACCGATGACGGTAAAACCGTCGACGGAAAAACCGTTGACGGAAAATCCGACGCAACTAAATAACGTATTAAACCAAAAAACTAAAAGACAAAAGGCTTCGGCCCCCGCGTGGGAGCCGGAAGCGTTCGAGCGTTTCTGGAAAGCCTATCCACGAGGAGAGGACAAGGCCGGCGCTCGGCGCGAATGGGATCTTTTGAAACCTGACCGCGAACTCATGGAGATTATGAGTGCCGCACTCGAACGTGCGAAAAGCACAGACGAATGGCGGCGCGGCATCGGGATCCCGTACGCTGTTCGCTGGATCAAAAACCGACGCTGGGAAGATCGGCTGAAAGAAGAGCGGCCAACGGCTGCAACTAACGCAGATCCTTCCGGAAGGAGGGACATGCAGTGGCTGTAAACGCTTACGACGCTCAGGCGGCCGTTCTCGGCTCGCTGATCCTGGACGAGAGCCTGCACGGCGAGATCTTCCGCCGGCTTCGTCCCGAGGACTTCACCGACGGCTCGCTGCGCAGCCTGTATGCCGCGGCTCGCGAGCTCTGGCTCGATCAGAAGCGGATCGATCCCGTGACGCTTATTGACAGCGCCGGCGCGGCCTACGGCGAGCTGCTCGGCACCGTGCTGCAGCAGACGCCGACAGCGGCCAACTGGGAGAGCTGGTGCGCGATCGTGAAGAACAACGCGCGCCTGGCGCAGCTGCGCAGCGTGGCGATGCGTGTTCTCGAGTGCGAAAAGGCGGACGAGGCCCGCGATCTGCTGCTGGACGCGCAGGGCCTGCTCGCTCAGCGTGAAAGCATCCGGATCTTCTCTTATCGGGATATGCTCAACGGCCAGCTCGACCGCGTGCAGGACAAGACGCCGCCGGACTTTCTCGACTGGGGCTTCGATCAGCTCAACGAGCTTCTGACGATCAAACAGGGCCGCTTTGTGGTGGTCGGCGCGGAGAGCTCCGTCGGCAAGACTGCGCTCGCGCTGCAGCTGGCGCGAACTGTGGCTGAGAAGGGCAAAAAGGTCGGCTTTTTCTCGCTTGAAACAGACCACGACGACGCGATCGACCGCATGACGGCAAATGCTGCGGACCTGCCTCTTGGCAGCATCAAACACAAGCGCCTGACGCGCGACGCGATCGGCCGGATCGTCGGCGAGTTTCAAAAGCACGGCGATCTTCCTTTGGAACTGATCGAGGCCGCCGGCTGCACAGTTGAAGAGATCCGCGCGATCACTCTGATGCGGCGCTACGACGTGATCTTCATCGACTACGTGCAGCGATGGCGCGACCGAGCAGGTGCGCAAGATCTCGATCGACCTGCACACGATGGCCACGCAGCTCGGCGTGACGACGATCGGCCTTTCGCAGGTGACGCCGCCGGAAAAGGACAAGAAGGGAAACCGGCGGCAGCTGCGCAAGGAAGATCTGCGCGAGTCAAAGCAGCTCGGTAACGATGCCGAAGCAGTCCTGCTCCTGGATCTGACAGACCTGAACGACTACGGCTCGCCGCGCGTTCTGATCGTGGACAAGAACAAGGACGGAGCTCCTGGCCGCATGCTTCTGAAATTCGAGCCGCGCCACATGCGCTTTACTTATCAGCCGCCTTTTGAGGACGCCGACACGGCCGCCGCCCGGGAGCGGAACGCGAAGATGGACCGCAACCGTGAGGAGCGGCGCGAAAAAGAGGAGGCAAGGGCCCGGACGGGTATTGACGGGCAGCAGACCTTTCAGGAGCTGCCGGACGACGGGGAGGTGCTGCCGTTTTGAAAGAAATCGAGATAGGCGACAAGATCCGCTTCCGGCCCGCCGCAAACTATGATCACTCCACCGGCTTCGCCGACGTGCTGCACACTGAGGTGACCGGCACGGTGATCTATATAGACCGCAAACACAATCTTTTCCGCGTACAGTACGAGCTGCCCGGCTGCATCGGGTATGAGTGCTTCAAAATTGACGAAAAAGGAAGGTATCACGAGAACAATGAGAACGACTGCGATTCTTAATCTCAAGGGCGGCGTCGGCAAAACCGCGACGACCGTCAACATGGCGGCGATCCTCGCCGCCGACTACGGCAAGCGCGTCCTGGTCGTGGACGCGGACAGCCAGGCAAACACGACCGAGTTCTTCGGTATGTCCGGAGCGTCGCAGACGCTCGCGCATCTGCTGCGCGGCGAGTACATAACGCCCTGGGCGTCTCTTTGCGCAACGAACTACAAGGGGCTTTCTGTTATCCCTGCAGACGACAGTTTGATGGATCTCGATCTGACAAAGGTCGAAGGAAAGCAAATAGACGTCGGATGCCTCCGGGATCTGTGCCCGAAACTCTCAAAAGAGCCCGGTCCATTCGACTATGTCCTGATCGACTGCCCGCCGGCGTTCAACGCGGCCTGCGCGGCGGCCCTGTTGGCAGCTGATGACGTGATCATCCCGATCAAACTCGACGCCTTCTCGCTGCGCGGCATGGCAAACCTCATGCGGCAGATCCAGAACATGAGGGCGATCAACGGAAAGCTCAAGCTTGCCGGGCTGCTGCCGACGATGGTCTACAAAAGCGAGAAGATTGACACGGCGCTTGAGACGCTGCGCTCGTCAAAGCTGTTTGTTTTTCCGTCGATCCGAAAGACGAACAAGGTCGACGACATGACCTTCGCGCAGCGGCCGCTTATCGAGAGCAGCCCGAAGAGCGCGGCCTGCATCGATTACCGCCGCTTCCTGGGCGTCTACGTCGCCCAGGAGGGCGGAAAGAGCCGCGGAGCTTCCGTGACGCACCGTCGACGGACGCACGGTCTGATGAAGGGAGGCGATCGGAATGGCTGAGAAGAAATCGTTTGACCTCTCGGCGCTGATCGGCAGCGTGCCCGAATTGGGCACCGAGCGCCAGCAGATCACTTACATCCCGATCGACAAGATCCTGCCGAACGGTGAAAACTTTTACAGCCTAGACGGACTTGACGAGCTGGCCGGCTCGATTGAGACGCTGGGCCTCCAACAGCCGCTGCTTGTTCGTCCGATCGAGGGCGGAAAGTATGAGCTGATCTCCGGCCACCGGCGCCGCGCGGCGATCCTGATGATCCGCGACGGCGGCTCGCAGCAGTTCGCCGAAGGCGTTCCCTGCATCGTCGACGAGAGCGACGACAGCCCGGCGGTCCGCAAGTTTAAGCTGCTGATGGCCAACAACGACACGCGCAAGATGACCAGCGCGGATCAGAACAAGCAGGCGGAGGAAATGGAGAACGTGCTGCGCGAGCTTGAGGACGAGGGCTATCAATTCTCCGGACGCCTGCGCGACTGGGTGTCGAAGCTCTCCGGCATGAGCCGGTCAAAGCTCAACCGCCTCAAGGTGATCCGCGACAAGCTGGCGCCGGAGATCCGCCGGGAGTTTTACGACACCGGTAAGCTGAACGAGAGCTGCGCATACGAGCTGGCGCAAATGCCGCTTGAGGATCAGCGGGAGCTGCTCCGCCTGGTGCACAAGTCCAGCCGCAGCATCGAGCGCCTCTACGCCAGCGATATAAGCGACTACCTCAAGGACA
>CAMVJF010000174.1 GCA_947167725.1 uncultured Clostridia bacterium
CCGGCACCGTGATCGGCACCGTGTTCTACGGCATCCTCGCCTCGATCTTCGTCGGCGCGAAGATCTTCCACCCCTACTCCCTCGCCATGGCGGCCGGCATGGGCTCGGCCTCCATGCTCACCGCGGCCCTGGCTCCGCTGGTGGAAGCCTTCCCGGATATGGCCGAGGAGATCCAGGCCTTCGCCAGCACCTCCAATACGCTGACCAACGCCGACGGCCTTTACATGAGCCTGCTGATCGGCCTGCCGCTGACCGAGTGGCTGTACAGAGTGTTCAGCAAGAATCACCCGCAGAAGGGCGTTAAGCCCGTCGCGGCTGCGGAAGAAATCGTCGTAGAGAAGGAGGATATGTAACGATGACGGAAAATAATAAGGAAAACGTCGGCAAGCTGTGGGCGAGCAGGATCAAGGTCCTCCTCATCAGCGGTATTCTTGCCTCCATCGCGAATATGATCTATGAGTGGCGTACGCACGCCGCGACGATCCACATGCCGTGGGAAGTCTTTCCCGCGCTGCTCTACATGTTCATCATCGTTCTGGTCAGCTGCCTGGTCCACGACCTGATCGCCAAGGTTCTGCCGATCAAGGTCCCGGTCATCCTCTACGTCGCGCTGATCACCACGATCCTGAGCTTCCCCTTCACCGGCTGGTTCGCCGAGACCATGAAGACCGAGTTCGCCAAGATCGGCCTGCTCCCGCTCTGCACCCCGATCCTCGCCTACGCGGGCATTTCGGCGGGCAAGGATCTCGACACCTTCAAAGAGCAGGGCGTCGCGATCGTCGTCACCGCCATCCTCGCCTTCATCGGCACCTATATCGGCTCGGCCATCATCGCGGAGATCGTGCTGCGCATGAGCCACGTGATCTGAGCCGCACAAAAGCCAATCAGACCCTGCGCCCGCTTCGCGCCCCGCGTGAAGCGGGCGCTTTGCGTCCGCGCCGAGACGGCCTCGCAGGAGGAGGCGGGGGACAGACGCGCGCCGGAGCAAAAGGTTTTCTGTTGAATCGGGCCGCGCTTTCGTGTATAATAATACAATCAACGGGGCGTCCCCGAGCACGGCGCGTCCCTTCATTCGCCAAAGGAGCGGGCGCGACAGGGCTCCCGCCGAATCCGTTCTCACTTACCGAAACAGGAGGAAACAAGCATGCTGAACATCGCGAAGAGCATCGACGGCGGCGCGGCCGCCTTCGCGCTGGAAGGAAGACTGGACACCGTCACCGCGCCGGAGCTGGAGAAGGAACTCAGGGATTCCCTCGAGGGCGTGAGCGCGCTGACGCTCGACTTTGAAAAGCTCGACTACATTTCCTCGGCCGGGCTTCGCGTACTGCTCTCAGCCCAGAAGACCATGAGCAGGCAGGGCGGGATGAAGCTCGTACACGTGAGCGGCACCATCATGGAGATCCTGGAGGTCACGGGCTTCTCGGAAATCCTGACGATCGAATAAGCGCCGAGGACGGCGGAACGACGCCCCCCGGCGTCGGGAAATGAGGGATCCTGTATGGAAAAACAAGGGAAGCCTTCGCTCTTTCGCGAGAGCGCGAAGACCGTTGAGGCCAGGATCGAGAAGCTCGGCGAGGTGCAGGCCTTCGTCGACAAACTGCTCGAATGCGCCGCGTGCCCGATTAAAACGCAGATGCAGATCGACCTCGCGATCGAGGAGATCTTCGTCAACATCGCGCAGTACGCCTACGCCCCGGAGACCGGCGAGGCCGAGATCGCCGCGTCGGTCCGGCCGGGCGAGGTGACGCTCCGCTTCACGGACGGCGGCGTCCCCTATGATCCGCTCGCCAGGCTCGACCCCGACGTCACGCTCCCGGCGGACGAGCGGGAGATCGGCGGTCTGGGGATCTACATGACGAAAAAGGTCATGGACGAGCTGCACTATGAGCGCCGGGACGGAAAGAACATCCTGACGATGAAGAAGAAGCTGTAAGATGAAGAGACAGTATTCAAACGATCCGACGATGGACGCCTCGTCCTTCGTCCTGCTGGCGGACTATGTTCCGCATGTCGTGCAGGAGATCCGGTATTACTCCACCTACAACTTTGTCGGAGAGCGGATCGACGGCTATGAGGAGCCCTGCGCCCTGCTGACGAAGGAGGCCGCCCGCGCCCTGAAGGCCGTGAGCGGCGAGCTGATCGTGCAGGGGTACCGGCTGAAGGTGTTCGACACCTATCGCCCGGCCTGCGCCGTGAAGCACTTCGTCCTCTGGGGCATCGAGGATCAGGACATCCGCATGAAGCCCTATTTCTATCCGGAGCTGGAAAAGCAGGAGCTTTTTTCCAGGGGCTATATCGCCAGGCAGTCCAGCCACAGCCGCGGCAGCGCGGTCGATCTGACGCTGCTGGACATGAACACCGGAAGGGAACTCGACATGGGCGGCCCCTTCGATTTCTTCGGCGAACTGTCCCACCCCGATTTCCGCGGGATCACGGAGGAGCAGTATGAAAACCGCATGCTCCTGCGGCGGGCGATGCTCCGCAACGGCTTTCTGCCGATCGACTGCGAGTGGTGGCATTTCATGCTCGCCGACGAGCCCTATCCCGACACCTATTTCGCTTTCCCCGTCTCGTCGGAATCCCTCAGACGCTGAACGCATAAGAAAACAGGAGAGGACCGTTTCTTCGGAAACGGTCCTCTCCTGCTGTTCGGGCGTGCTCTTACGCTTCCCCGTCCTCGACGATCGCGCGCAGGCGGATCTCCTCGGCCCACTGCCTGGAGTAGTCGGGCAGCAGATGCTCGCCGTCGAGCGAGACGTTCCGCAGGAGGTATCCGTTCTCGTCGCAGAAGGCCTCGTTGCAGTCCACGTAATAGGTGTTGTCATAGCTCTCGGCGATGGCGCGCAGGCCGTCGTTGACGTGCTCGAGGTTTTCCGGGGAGTAGCAGCGGAACATCCCGCTGACGCTCTCGTTGGCGTGCATGACCCCATGCAGGATGATGCGCGCCTTCGGCTGCGCGTCACGCACGCGCTTGATGACGTATTCGAACTGCTCCATCAATCCGCCGTAGGGATAGTCGCACTCGTTGTAGCCGAGCATGATGTAGACCTGGTCGTATTTGTGCGAGCGCAGGACGCGGTCAAGCTTGGCGTTGCGGAAGTCCGAGTCTGTGTCGGTCTTGTCGAAGACGTTATAGACGCTGAAGTTCGTGCCGCAGAAATACTGCGCCTTCCCGAGCCGCGCCCAGGCGCGCATCTCCTCGGTCTTGGAGTCGCCGATGAAGAGCGTATGGTCGAAATAGCTCTCGTCGACCTCCGCGCGCGGCGGCTCCGGCTCCGCTTCGGACAGGGGCGCCGCGTCGCCCTCCGGCTCCTCCGCGCCGACGACCGCGGGCTCCTCGACCGGCTCCGGCGTCGCTTCGAGAACGATCACGGCGCCGTCCTCCGGCGCGGACGGCAGTTCGCTCTCCTGCGGCGCCGGAGCGCTTTCCTCCGGGAAGGACGTCTCGACCGGCGGGGGCGTCTGCGCGGTCTGCGCGGCGCGCGCTTCCTGCTCGGCTTCCCATAGCGCGCGCTCGCGCGCCTCGCGCAGCGGGCCGCTGTCCTGCAGGAGCATCATCGGGATCGCGATGTCCGGCGCGCCGTCATACTGGGGCAGGCCGGAGAGCAGCGTCCGGCGCAGGAGGCGGCCGCCCGCCGTCAGCAGCAGGGCGAGCACGAGGATCGCGATCATGCAGGAGGGGGCGTAATACGTTTTCTTTTTGTGCTTGCGCATCTTGCTCTCCCCCTCCCCTCAAAAGCTGAAGTACAGGAACGGATCGCCTGCCGCGGTGGCCATGAAATACACGCACAGCCAGAACAGCGCGAAGAGCAGCAGCCAGGCGACGCCCCTGCCGGAGATCTTCGCCCAGAGGCGCGAAGGCAGCGGCGTGCTGCCGACGAGCGCGGCGGCGAGATAGGGCCAGCAGCGGCGCAGCACGCCGAGAAAGTCCCGCGGATCGACGGCGGGTCCGCCCGCGCCGAAGAGGCGCGCGAAATAGGAGAAGGCGGCGGAAGGCTCGGCCGTGATGAAAAAGACCCAGGACAGCGAGACCATCAGCGGCACATAGAGGTGGCCGAGAAGGGGCAGGGCGCGCAGCGCCTCGCCGTAGAGCAGCCTCTCGCCGAGAATAAGCGCGCACATCATCAGGCCCCAGAGGACATAGTTCCAGCCCGCGCCGTGCCAGACGCCGGTGAGCAGCCAGACCGTGACGGTGGAGAGCAGCATGCGCGCCGTGCCGCTGCGGCTGCCGCCGAGCGGGATG
>CAMVJF010000175.1 GCA_947167725.1 uncultured Clostridia bacterium
CTCGTAGTAGTCCCGGGTAAAGCGGCGTTTGGGCACGATCTCCCGGATATGGTTGAGTTCCGCGAAATTCTCATAGCGGATCTGCGCCCTGACCCGGACCTCGTCGCCGTCCGCGTCCGCGACCATGCGGATGAAGCGATTGATCTGGTGGCCGACGATCTCCACGGGATAGCCCACGTCGTGGAACAGGGCGGCGACGCCCCAGCGGAAGAAGAACTCCTCCCAGCGGGTGTCGAGCGCCGCGTCGAAGCCTTTCTCCGGGATCGCGCTCTCGAAGGCGGCGCGGAAGCGCGGATTGCTCTCCCAGATCGCCAGACCGCAGAGAAAGACGTTGACCGCGTGGATGAAGTGGTCGCGCTGCTTGTCGATCAGCGTCGCGGCTGTGGCCTCGTAATTGCGCAGCACGTCCACAAGGTCGAGGAAGGGGTCGCTCCTGCCCTCGAGCGTGATGCGGTAGCTGTCGAAAAAGGCGCGGTAGACGCCGAAGGCGTTCTCCTGCGTCTCGTCCTCGAGGAAGCGGCGCACGGCCCCGGCGAGATAGGCCTTGTAGCTGTGGCCGTTGTCGCGGTCCTCGCGCAGCTCGAGCGAGGAGAAGAAGCTTTCGGTGAATGGCAGAAGATTGCTCATCTTGTTTCCCCCTTATTCCACGATCAGTTCAAAAGCATAGCCGCTCCCCGCGAGGCTGTCCCTGGCGGAGACCATGTCGGCGGAGATCGTGACGCGCCGCAGCGCGCCGAGCTCCGTCAGCGGCGTGAGATCCTCCACTCCGGTCCCTGTCAGGTCGAGCTCCTCCAGTTCCGCGAGATTCTGCACGCCCTCGATCGCGCGCAGCGGGCAGCCGCTCAGTTCAAGGCGGCGCAGGCCCTGCAGCGTGAAGGCCGCCGAGGCGTCCGCAAGGCGCGCGCAGTTCTTCACGGCCAGTTCCTCCAGCGCGTCCAGCGTCTGGATGCCTTCAAGATCCTCCATCGGCTGGCAGCAGAGCGTGAGACGGCGCAGGCCCGTCAGCTCCGAGAGGATCGAGAGGTCTTTGATCCGGCCAGGCCCGGGGACGAGCTCGCTGTCCTCGCCGCCTGCGCGATCGCGCAGGATCAGGCGCAGCTCTCCGTCGTCCCAGTTCTCCTCCGGCTCGAAGCGGGCGGTGTCGACGACGGCGTCGCCCGCCGCGTACAGCTCCGCCACGTTCCGCAGCAGCGTTTTCGAGAGCGTGTCCAACTCGTCGAGCGAGAGCAGCGTGATCTCCGTGTCGTTGCTGAAAACCCAGCCTTCCTCGGGATAGGCGATCTCATAGCTTTGGAAATTCCCGCTCTCGACCAGTTCCGCGGCCTGCTCCGCCAGATGCGGCGGCACGATAAGGCTCTCGCCGTGGAAGCGGCGCAGCGGCGAGAGATCGCGCAGAGCGTCAAGCCCGACGAGCGTGAAGTCGATATCCCCAGACGCGTCGAGCGTGTCGAGACAGCGCAGGTCCGTCAGCTCCGGCACGTTCTCGAGCCGCAGACGCTTCACGCGCAGCTCCGGCAGCTCCGGCACGTTCAGCGTGTCGCGGATACAGATCTCGCTCAGAAAGGCGCCCTTGAGCGCCGAAAGATCGGAGAGCGTCGGACATTCGTTGATCTCGACGGAGAGCGTCCCGGCGTCGAGTCCCTGCAGGGCCTCGATCCCGTCGAGAGAGCGGAGCTTTCGGTTCCCGCTGATTCTGATCTCTTCCAGACGCCACGCGCTCAGGCCCTCCAGATCGGTCAGCTCGGTGTTTATGACCCACAGGCTGTCGATCCGCTCCGGCATCAGCGCCCAGTCTGAGGGCTTGACCTGCATCACGGTAAGACTGCCGATGTGTTTGTCCCGCTGATAGGGAAGCGCCCGGTCCAGGACCTCTTCGTGCGGCCCGAGGCTCAGATAGGCGTAGCTCTCCGGCCCGGCAAGGCCGGAATAGTCGTTCACCCCGGCGTTGAGCGTGATCTCCGGCTCCGTTCCCGGGGCGAGCGTGCGCAGAAAATCCACGTCCCGCAGCGAAGCGTCGTTCCGCTTGTTGTTCAGACGGGCCGTCTGCAGCGCCGGCAGCCCGGAGAGGAACGAGGTGTCGCGCAGATTGTCCGAGTCTATGTTCACTTCCTGCAGCGCGCGGCAGCTTCCCAGCGGCGAGAAGTCGCGGACCGCGCCGCATTCCCGAAGCGAAAAGCGCCGCAGCGCGGAGGCGGAGGAAAGCGCGGAAATGTCCGTCAGACGTTCGCAGTCGTCGATCGTCAGCTCCTCCAGCGACGGAAGGGTCCCCAGCGCCGAGACGTCCTCCAGCAGGGACATCCTCTCGATCGTCAGCGTTTTGAGCTTCGGCAGTCCCGCGAGGAAATCCAGGTCCGTGATCGTGCTCCCGCCCCCGTCCGGCGGGCCGCAGGGGATATCGCTGAGTATCAGCTCCTCGAGCGTCGTGCATTTTTGCAGACCCGAGAGATCCAGCTTCAGCGACAGCGGGCCGTAGCTGAAGCGGGCGTATTCCAGCGCCGGGGGCGAAAAGCCGGAGAGGTCGGCCTCCTCGAGGAAGTCGAATTCCATTACCACGCTTTCCAGCCGCTCGCAGCTCGTCAGCGGCGAGTAGTCCTCGATCGGGCATCGGAAATTGCCGAAGTATGTGAGCGAGCTGCCGCGCAGACCGCCGATGTCGGTGATCCGGCTGTCGATGGCCTGCATCCACTCCAGATGCTCCAGCCCGCTCAGGTCCGGCAGCGAGCCCGCGTCTGCCAGCACGATGACGAGTCCCTCGAGATTGCTCATCAGCTTGAGGACGTCCCAGTCGCCCGGGGCCCAGTCGGCGGCGTAGATCCGATGACCGTCCTCATGACTGGTCCAGTGCATCCCGTCGGCTTCCATGCTGTAGTTCGGGAAAATCGTATAGGCCTTTTCGCCCTCTTCCTCCCGCAGCGGATAGAAGCCGTCCGAGACGATATAAACATTGCGGATCTCGGCGAGGTCCTCCTCGCTCAGACCGTATTTTGCCTTCGCCGCCGAGAGGATCGCGGCCCTTTCGCGCGCCTCCGCGCGTCCGGACGCGCCGCGCCAGAGCCACAGGCCCGCGCCGAGCGCGAGCAGCAGCGCCGCGGCGAGCAGGACGCGCCTGAGCTTTTTCGAGCCGCCCCTGTCCTCGAAGACCTCGGCCGAGGCGACGCGCTCCGCGATCTCCGCGGCGCTGCGGCCGCCCGCCCGGATCGCGTTGCGCGCGATGAGCGCCTCGCGCACCAGCTCGCTCTGCGCCGCGCCGTCGAGGTCGACGGGGATCACGGCCGCGTCCCCGGCGGCGAAGAAGCGCTCCTGCAGCTCTCCGCTCGCCGCGAAGCCCTCCGAGAGGAAGAGCAGCATGGCCTCCCCCCTTTGCGGTCGGTCGGTTTCTTCCGCAATGTCAAAGCCCTTTGCGCGCAGCGCTTCGAGGATCGGCCGTACCGCCGCCTCGTCCGCCGACGCGAAAAGCGTCCTCACGCGTCTTTTCATTCCCAGACCTCCAGTTCAAAGTCTGGCTTCTGTCCCCGGAGGCTCTCGATCGCGTCCTGCATATCCTCGGAGATGACGATGCGCCGCAGATTTTCCATTCCGAGCAGCGCGCGCAGGTCCGTAATCCCCCCGTTGTAGGGGATCTCCAGCTCCTCGAGCTCGCCGTGCGCGGCGACGATCTGTTCAAAGACGCTCTGGTCTATCCCGTCGCCGTGCGCGCTGAGTGCGCGGAGGACGCGCAGCGAGCCGAGCTCCGGCCAGCGCGCGAAATCCACGCCGTTGAGATCGAGGCGGGAGAAGACGCCGATCGCGCCGACAGGCGCGTAATCCTCGCAGTCCGTTCCGCCGACCGAGAGCGTGAAGCCGCCCTCCCGCTCCGCGGCGGAAACGTCAAGCTCGCAGAGCGGCGAGAGGTCGCGGACCGAGGAGCCCCAGATGCCGAGGCTCCGCAGCGCGGGCAGATTCTGCACGCCGCGCAGCGAGCTCACGCCCGGGCAGTTGCCGAAGGTCAGATCGCGCAGGCCCTGCAGCGCGAAGGCGGCGGAGATATCCTCCAGCGCCGGGCAGGCGGTGATCTGCAGAAGCTCGAGACTGCCGAGATTCTGGATGCCCTCGAGGCTTCGCAGCGGCTGGCAGAAGATCTTCAGCTCGCGCAGTCCCGTGAGCTGTGCGAGGGCCGAGAAGTCCTCCATCGACCCCATGACGAGCTCCGTCTCCTCGTCCGTGTCGCGATCGCGCAGGATCTGATG
>CAMVJF010000176.1 GCA_947167725.1 uncultured Clostridia bacterium
GGGTTCGATTCCCCTCGCCTCCACCAAAGCAGGAAAAGCCCGGACATCGTTGGTGTCCGGGCTTTTCCGCGTTTGCAACGGTTTGAGGCCATTTCGAAAACTGATAAATCCCGCTTCAATTCGCTCAAAAATAAGCGGGAAAATCAAAAATGAGTAGTGCAGAGGCACACGCGGGGCACACGTCACGGGCCGAAAAAAGCGCTCATCTGAGCGTTGACGTCCTGGAGCTTGTCCCCCATCAGATGCCCGTAAACCCGCCGGACCATGGCGTCGGACGCATGGCCGAGTCTGCTGGTGATATAAATCATGGGGATCCCCAGCGAGAGCATGACGGAGCAGTTAAAATGCCGAAGATCATGGAAGCGGAAGGACTTGATCTTAAGCGCTTGCTGCAGACGGCCGAAGCGCTTGGTGATGACGTCCGGCGTAAGGCGGATCACCGGATCGCCGGGCGCACCGTGCAGCTGCTCGATCCGCTGGCGGATCGGCTCGGTCTGCGACAGTGTTCGGGTGCCGGCCTTTGTCTTCGGCGGTTTTATCTGCCATTTGCGGTCGGCGTCGATGACGACGGCCTTATTGATCCGGACAACGCCGCCCGCGACGTCTGACAGCGTCAGCGCGCAGATTTCCGACCGTCTGAGCCCCAGCTGAGCGCCCAGCATAATGGCGAGCGCAAGATCTTTGTCGCCTCGGGCGTCGGCAGCATCGATCAGTGCATTGACGGTCGCCTGGTCCGGGATCACAATTTCCTGCTGCATGATCTGCGGCAGGATCACGTTTGGCTCGTATTTTGGCCGGTAGAGCGCCAGCACGGCAGCTAAAGCGCCGTAAGCATTGACGACAGTCTTTGCAGCGTGCTTTTCGGCCTCCGCGGTCACAGCGGCCTGGATTGTGACGTCCGTCAAATCGCAGATCCTCATCGGGAGGAGCTGCAGCAAATAGTTTCGTTTGATCTTTTTGTAGGCGGCCACCGTTGTCGGCGACAGCACCGAGCCGCGCAGCTGCAGGAGCTTGTCGATCCCCTCGCCGAAGGTGTCAGTGCCATCGAGCTTGGTCGGAGCGGCCCTCGCCGCGGCGTCCTCGGCCTCGTCGGCCAGGCGTCGGGCTTCCGATTTTTTTGCCGCCGTGAAGCTCTTGCGGATCCTCTTTCCATCTGCATCCTTACCCAAATAAGCGATGCAGCGCCAGGAACCGCTTGGGAGTTTTTGAGGTGTGGAGCTCATTTTACGCTTGCCTTTCCGGGCAAAGTCGATTATAGTAAGAGTGTAGACTTCGCCCTGTCGTGGTTGATGTGGGACGGTTTACGCTGACCGCTTCGGCGCTGCAACGCCGGGGCGGTCTTTTTTTGTGTCCAAATTGGACACGGGATCAGACTAAGTCTTCATCCTTAAATTCATCATCATCAAAATCTGGGGCGGGACCCCGATAAAAAGCAATGGAAATGTAAATAATTCGCTCATCAAGATCCAGATTTGACGTTGCACACCAGATCGGCAGACCGTCGGCGATAAAATCATTCGCCATGTCCTGCAGCTTCCCTCTGTAGAGATATCCGATCTTTTGATAACCCCATTTTACGATTACCGCTTTGGGGTCGCAGGCGTTCGACGGCTCTGCCTCCAGCGTCACGAGCTGCCCGCATAGCGATTCGTCGTATCGGAGCTTTTTTGCAATTTCGTCTGGCGTAAATATCTTGACATTTTCGTAAAAGTAAGCCCGATGTTCTCCGTTTATCATTTCTGGCACATAGAGGGTGTGCTGTGTCAATCGTTCTTCTTTTTTCTCTTCGCTTTGTTTTTCATGGGGCGCTTCTGCAAGAGGCGGTTGCTGTGCGGGGGCTATCTGCGGGGGGTTGGATTGATCACTTCGCTTGACGACGCTCTTTTTGAAAACGATGACAGCCGCTGCGATCAGAGCGATGCCAACGATAGGCACTCCCTCAATTATGGCAGTCACACTCCATCCGGCGAGGATCACCCCGATGAGAAACGTCCATTTCAATTTCATGCTTTTCCTCCCTCAAAATTTCCGTCTCAGCTCGATCACCTTGCCGATGATCTGCACCGGCAGGGCAAGCACCTGCTCCGGCGTAAAAAATAACGGATCGTACGTCGCGTTTGCTGGCACCAGCGTCAGCAGGCCCGGCGATTTTTTGAGCCGCTTGACGGTGGCCTCATCGCCGTTGACCTTGGCCACCACGGTGTCGCCGGTCTCGGCGTCGTCCTGTCTCCGGACGATCACCACGTCGCCGTCCATGATCTGGGGCTCCATGCTGGCGCCCTTGACCCGCAGGCCGAAGAGCTCGCCCCGGGCGGCCATCTCGGGGGTGACTTCCTCATAATCCAGGATGTCGTCCTCCGCAAAGCACGGGAGGCCGGCGGCCACCGTGCCCACGACGGGGATCTTGTAAGCATCTGGACGTTCAGTTGATCCGTGCATTTCTGCTGTTACTAATGCGTCGAATTGCGACGTGAACGAGAATGTTACAATGGCTGCTTCTGATTCCCGTCCTTTTGGAGGCGGCGGATTTACTGGCGTAATACTTATGTCGCTAATCGAAAAGGCGAACCACCGCGCAAGTTGCAGCTCATCCGGATCGAAGTAAAGGCGAGTGTCGAGCCAGGCACCTACATACCTGTTCCCACAAATTGATGGCATTTTGAGAGAGGGCGGGATTTCAGCTAATAGTGCCGCAACAACTGCGTCGTAATAGGTTTTGATCAAATCCCATTTTTCGAAAATACCACTACAAATTACGAAATCAGGGGGAATATCGAATATTAACGATAATCTTTTAAGCGTTTCATAGTCTGGCATTTGTGAAGATGTTTCCCACATGGCGACTGTCGATCTCGACACAGAAAGGAGGGAGGCGAGCTTTTCCTGGGTGTAACCAAAGGCCTTACGAAGTTGCTTGATTCGAGTCATATCATCACCTCACTTTGATTATATGTCAGCAAAATTGACATTTCAAGATGCGGAACAAAAATACTTGTCAAATGTATTGACAAATCAATTAAATGATGGTAGTATTGTCATAGTTACTGACAAAATTATTTAATTGTCTGAGTTTTTGACAGAGTGTGAGGTGATAATTGTGATGCGTATCGCAAAACTTCGGCAAAGCAAGGACATGACGCAGGATCAGCTGGCGGAGCGATTAGGGGTCCTCAGATCAGTGGTCGCAAATTGGGAAACTGAGATTTCACTTCCTCGCACCCGTCAGCTCCCGCAGCTGGCGGCGGTGCTGGGGTGCAGCATCAACGATCTATTCGAGCCGACGGATGCGTCGGCGTGAGAGAGGAGGACCGGCAGATGAGCCAGATCATGCTTACACAGGGCGATCGGATCGACCGGCAGGTCGAGGCGCTGATCGCCAAGTATCAAGTCCTTCGAGGCACCACGGCGGAGACGCTGGCGCGCAAGCTGGGTCTGTCTGTGTCGACATGGAACCGCAAGCGGAAGCAAGGAAGCGCGATGACCGTTTTGCAGATTTTGCGGCTGGAGTCCGCTCTTAACATCCCCCGGGCGGAACTGCTGGACGCGCTGAAGGGG
Organism: uncultured Clostridia bacterium; assembly: GCA_947167725.1. Lineage (GTDB taxonomy): Bacteria > Bacillota > Clostridia > Oscillospirales > Oscillospiraceae > Limivicinus. The sequence continues at coordinate 3,556 of CAMVJF010000176.1, forward strand.
GTGACGCAATGAGCATCGCATGCGTGGATCTTACCCCGGGACAGATCTACCGCCACCAGAGCAACGGCTCCGTTTATCTCTGCAAGGATTCCAACTTCGGTGATGCAATCCTGCTCCGGTCGGATGGCTGGCTGATGGTGGCCCACGGGGTCCACGTCAACGCCGACGGCGCGATCTGGTGGAATTTTTCCACCAGCGGCCGCTTTACCGATGAGACCTTCGACCCGAGCGAAAAATAACAGATCCGGCGGATCGCCGGGCGGTTGATTCCGCCGCCCGGGCCTCCTATTCCAAGCCGGGCTCCGCGCCAAGGATAACAAAAACACTACCTGAGCGGACAGGTGCGCGCGGCGTCCGGCGATCCGCCGGAGGAAGGAGCAGCAATGAATGATCTGCAAATGCGCATGACCGGGCGCTATCTTCGGTCGACCAATCTTCCCGACGTGGAAAAGGCGCGGCTCCGGCTTTTTCTGGAGCTGCTGCTGGAGACCTTTGATCAGCAGGAGGACTCTCCGGAGGAAACGCCTCCCGATGTTGAGACGGTGCCTCCGATCAAGCAAGACCCGCCGCCCGAAGATCGGCCGGTGGAGGTTGACAATACCGTCTCTTTTCCGGACCGCCTGCGGATGATCATGGCCGGACGCCGGCTCTCGCAGGCCAAA
>CAMVJF010000177.1 GCA_947167725.1 uncultured Clostridia bacterium
CCGTCCGCAAGGGCAAGGTCCGCAGAGCGAAGCTCTACTACCTGCGCGACCGCGTCGGCAAGAGCGCGAAGGTCAAGGAGCGTCTCTGATCTGTCACAAAAAAGGAAGCCCTTCGTGGAAGGGCTTCCTTTTTATCGCCTTTACTTGCCAGATGGGCAAAGAAAGGTGTATAATAATATAGTTTTTAACGGGATAGGAGGGTGACCCCTATGGACGAGAAGAAAAACAGAAACAGAAAAAAAGAAAAGAAGCAGGCTCCGCCGGAGCAACAGTCACGGCGCGAAGCCTACGACTGGATCCAGTCCCTGATCTCGGCGCTGCTGATCTGCGTGCTTGTCTTTGTGTTTGTGCTGCGCATCATGGACGTGCACGGCACCTCGATGGTGCCTACGCTGCGCAACGGCGACAAGGTCCTGGTTTCCGGCCTGTTCTACGAGCCCGAGCGCGGCGATATCGTCGTGTTCAAGAAGGACAGCTACGACGATAACAAGGCGCTGGTCAAGCGCGTGATCGCCGTTGAGGGCGATGTGGTGAACATCGACTTTGAAAACGGCATCGTCTACGTCAACGGCCAGGCGATCGAGGAGGAATACCTCTCCGTCGGCACGAATACCAAGATCGACTTCATCGGCCCGCAGACCGTGCCGAAGAACTGTCTGTTCGTGCTCGGCGACAACCGAAACGCCTCCACTGACAGCCGCGACAAGCGCATCGGGATGGTCGACAAGCGCGTCGTCATCGGCAAGGCGCTGATGGTGATCTACCCCTTTGACAGCTTCGGCATGGTGGAATGATGGCTGCGGCGCCTTATGAAAAAATGAATATCCAGTGGTTCCCCGGCCACATGACCAAGGCGCAGCGGATGATCGAGGAGAACGTCAAGCTCGTCGATGCGGTCTGCGAGGTCCTGGACGCGCGCATCCCGCGCTCGAGCCGGAACCCGGATATCGACCGTCTTGCGGCGGGCAAGCCGCGCCTCGTGATCCTCAACCGCTGCGACCTTGCAGACCCCGAGATCACAAAGGCCTGGAGCGCGTATTTCCGCGCGCAAGGCCTCGCCGTGCTTGAGACGGACGCGCGCAGCGGCAAGGGCGTGAACGCCTTCGGCGGCGCGGTGCGCGAGCTGCTTGCGGACAAGCTGCGCGAATACGAGCGCAAGGGACAGAGCGGCAGGGGACTGAAGGTCATGGTCCTGGGCATCCCCAATGTCGGCAAGTCCACCTTTATCAACAAGGTCGCCGGACGCAAGGCCGCGGCGGCGGGGGACAAGCCCGGCGTCACGCGCGGCCGGCAGTGGATCAGCATCGACCGCGGGCTCGACCTGCTCGACACCCCCGGCATCCTCTGGCCAAAGTTCGACAGCCAGGAGGTCGGCGAGATGCTGGCCGTCACCAACGCAATCAAGAGCGATGTCCTCGACCGCGAGACGCTCGCGGCGAATTTCATGCTTCGCCTGCGCGAGCTCTATCCCGAGGCGATCGAAAAACGCTATGGCCTGAGCTCCGACAGAGAGGCGAACGGCTTTGAGCTGCTCGAGCAGGCCGCGAGAAAGCGCGGCTTTCTTATCTCGCGCGGCGAGGTCGATCTCGAGCGCATGGCCAACACCCTGCTCGACGAATACCACGGCGGCAAGCTCGGCCGCCTGACGCTGGAGAGACCGGAATGACGGAGCTTTGGACGATCGAAAACGAGATCTACGACAGCGGTCTCTCGCCGCTCTGCGGGGTGGACGAGGCCGGGCGCGGCCCGCTGGCCGGGCCGGTATGCGCCGCGGCGGTGATCCTGCCGCGCGGGCTTGTCATCGATGGCCTCAACGACTCGAAAAAGCTCAGCGAAAAGCGGCGAGAGGCGCTCTACGACGCGATCTGCCGGAAGGCGCTCGCCTATGGGATCGCCTTCGCATCGGTCGAAGAGATCGAGGAGAGGAACATCCTCGAGGCGACCTATCTCGCCATGAACCGCGCGATCGAAAAGCTCTCGCTCCGCCCGGCGCTCGCGCTGATCGACGGCAACCGGAACAAGGGCATCGCGCTCCCATCACGCTGTGTGATCGGCGGCGACGGCAAGTGCGCCGACATCGCCGCGGCGAGCATCCTCGCCAAGGTCACGCGTGACCGCTGTATGCTCACGCTTGCGGAGCAGTATCCGCAGTATGGCTTTGAGCGGCACAAGGGTTACGGCACGGCCGCGCACTACGCGGCGATCCGCGAGCACGGCCTGTGCCCGATCCACCGCATGAGTTTTTTGAGGAAAATGCACTGATGGAAGCACGCGAGAAGGGACGCTTCGGCGAGGAGCAGGCGGCAAAGTACCTGCGCCGCCGCGGATATCGCGTCGTGGAGAGCAATTATTCCTGCCGCGCAGGAGAGATCGATCTGATCGTCCGGGACAGGAAATACATCGTCTTCGTCGAGGTCAAGCTCCGCAGGAGCGCTGATTTCGCGGAGGCGCGCGAATTCGTGACCGCGGCCAAGCAGCGCCGCATCGTGACGACCGCCTCGCTTTGGCTCTCTCAGCATGAGACGGAGCTGCAGCCGCGCTTTGACGTGATCGAGATCTACGCTCCGGAGGGCGAGAGGGGCCGCATGGAGATCCGGCATCTCGAGGACGCGTTTTCCTAAGTAGGGGAGGGGCTGGCCCCTCCCGAAAGCTGAAGGTCAGCAGCTCCCGCGCGGGCAGAAGGTCGAGCAGTAAGTCTCGCCCTTGGTTTCGGCCTTGTCGCTGCGGACATGGATCGTATCGGCGCAGCAGCGGCAGTCAACGGTGTTGTACTTGCAGCTCGTCACATCGCAGCCCACGCCGCGCAGGATCTCGTGCTTTTTCTCGGACATGTTTTGTCTCCTTTCTTTCGGGGATCATCATTAGTATCTGTACTTCACGCTGCTTCATACGGGGAAGAAACTATGGCGCTCTACACGATCGGCGATCTGCACCTTTCGATCGGCCGGGACAAGCCCATGGACGTGTTCGGCGAGGTCTGGAAGGACCACGTCGAAAAGCTGCGCCGGGGCTTTTCAAAACTGAATGACGAAGACCTGTGCGTACTGTGCGGCGATTTGAGCTGGGCGATGGGACTGGAGGACGCGAGGGAGGATTTCCTCTTTATCGATTCGCTGCCAGGCAGGAAGATCATCCTCAAGGGCAACCACGACTACTGGTGGAGCACGGCGGCCAAGACGAAGCGTTTCTTCGCCGAGAACGGCATCACGACGATCGAGGTCCTCAACAACAATTCCTTTCCGTACGGCGACGCCGCGATCTGCGGGACGCGCGGCTGGTTTTACGAGGAGGAGAGCGGCGATGCGCACGACGAGAAGATCCTCCGGCGCGAGGTCGGCCGTCTGCGGACCTCGCTCGAGGCGGCGGGAGAGCGGGAGAAGCTGGTGTTTCTCCACTATCCGCCGATCTTTCTAAAGTACCGCTGCGACGAGATCGTCGCGCTGCTGAACGAATACCGGGTGCGACGCTGCTATTACGGCCATATTCATGGCAAGGGCTGCAAAATGGCCTTCAACGGCACCGCGGGAGGGACGCGCTTCACGCTCGTCTCGGCGGACCACCTCGGCTTTGAGCCGATGGAAATCGAGCTGCCGTGAAGGGCCGCATTTTGGGGGCTCAATTCATCATTTTGTCATTGATTTTGCGCGGAATATCTGTTATGATAGCGCAGTCTGTATAGATAATATAGGAGGGCAATAACAGCATGATTGTCAAGAACATCGAGAGAAAAGAAGACAATACCGTCACCTTCCAGGTGAGCTGCGACGCGGCCGAGTTTGAAAAGGCCGTCAACAGCGCCTACCTGAAGGCCAAGAAGAATATATACATCCCCGGCTTCCGCAAGGGCAAGGCGCCCCGCGCGATTATCGAGGGCATGTACGGCGCCGAGGTGTTTTATCAGGACGCCATGGACGAGCTGGCTCCCGCGGCCTTTGATCAGGGCGTCAAGGAAGGCGAGCTGAAGGTCGTCGGCGCGCCGGCTATCACCGACGTGAACGTCACCGAGGACAAGGGCGTCGAGTACAGCTTTTCCGCCGAGGTCTACCCGTCCGTCACGCTGGGCCAGTATAAGGGCCTCGAGGCCGAGCGCCCGGTGCGCGAGATCACCGACGAGGATGTCGCGAGCGAGCTTGAGAGCGCGCGCAAACGCAACGCCCGCAAGGTCAGCGCCGACGAGCGCGAGGCCCG
>CAMVJF010000178.1 GCA_947167725.1 uncultured Clostridia bacterium
GCGAGGTAGAAGAACTTCTCCATGGATTCGCGGCTTCCCGGGACGTACTCCTCCATTTTGTCGATGAAGGCCACCTTCCCGAAGGGCATGACCGCGTCGATCTTTTCCTCTCCTTCGCCGAAAATGATCAGACGGTAAGCCTCCGGGAGCCTTACCCAGTCCACCTTGGCTCCGTAGGAGTCGATCAGCGCGCCGACCTCCTCGCGCTTGCCCGGCTCGCCCACGTCGCACAGCTCGTGGAGCGCGGGCTCAAATTCGAAGCGGCCGCGCCGGAAGCTCGTGGCAAAGCCGCCCGGCAGGTTGTGCTGTTTGATCAGCAGGGTCTTGAAGCCGCGATTGCATGCGGACGCCGCCGCCGACAGACCGCCGTTGCCCGCGCCGATGACGATGATGTCGTATTGATTGTCCAATGAGATTACCTCCTTTTTCCAATGATTCCCGTTTTGAATAGGATGGAATAATAATACCATACCGCCCGTGCATAATCCAGTATAAAGATTAAAAAACATGACCGTTCCGGCCTTGAACTGCCCCGGCCTTCGTGGTATAACGGGGAAGAAAGCAAATGGATAACGGAGGCCGCCATGGAATACATACGGGTCACGAAAGAAAACCTCGAGAAGGAGCATATCTGCTGCGCGATTTCCGACAACAGGGACGTGCAGGTCCGGTCGAAAAAGGCGTGGCTGGCGGAGCGCTTCGACGACGGGCTTGTGTTCCTCAGAAGCACCGAGCGAGGAAAGTGCTTCATCGAGTACATCCCGGCGGAGAACGCATGGAATCCGATCGAGGCCGAGGGATATATGTATATCGACTGCCTGTGGGTATCGGGCTCTTTCAAGGGGCACGGCTATTCCAGCGACCTGCTTCGCGCCTGCATCGAAGACAGCAGGACAAAGGGCAAAAAAGGCCTCTGCATCCTCGCCGCCGAGAAGAAAAAGCCCTTCCTTGCGGATCCGAAATACCTGAAATACAAGGGCTTTTCCGTCTGCGACGAGGCGGACAACGGCGTTCAGCTCTGGGCGCTGCCCTTCACGCCCGACGCCGCGCCCCCTCGCTTCAGGGACTGCGCCCGGCATCCGCATGTGGACGAGGCCGGATATGTGCTCTACTATACGAGCCAGTGTCCGTTCAATGCGAAGTATGTCCCGATCGTGGAGCGGGCGGCGGAGGAGCACGGCATCCCGTTCCGCGCGATCCATCTCGCGAGCAGGGAGGAGGCGCAGCGCGCGCCGACCCCGATCACGACCTACGCGCTGTTTTTCGACGGGCGGTATCTGACGAACGAGCAGATGAACGATACGAAGTTCCTGAAGCTCGCCGCGCGCTGAATCCCCCTTCGCAAGATCGGGCGCGATCGTGAATTTAGTACTGGATTATGCCGCGGAACTGTGGTATAATAATCCTGCCGGGAAAAAACGGTAAAGCGATAAGCACTTCGCCGCATCCGCTCTCTCCGGATCCGAAAGAGGAGGAGCGCCCCGGCCCACACAAGAAAAACCCCAAAACCCAAAATAAAAAGGAGCCAAGAAAAATGAACAAAACCGAACTGATCAAGAAAGTCGCCGCCGAGAATGAGCTCACCCAGAAGGCTGCCGCCGCTGTGGTTGACAGCGTGCTCAACTCCATCATGTATTCTCTCGCCCAGCGCGAGCCCGTTACCCTTTTCGGCTTCGGCAATTTCACCTGCAAGCACCGTGACGCGCGCCAGGGCCGCAACCCCGCGACCGGCGAGGCCATGGAGTTCGCCGCGAGCAACACCCCCGTGTTCAAGCCCGCGAAGGTCTTCAAGGACAAGGTGAACTGATTTACAGATCATTCATAATAAATGCGCCCGGTTTTTTCCGGGCGCATTTATTATGAGATTATAAGAAACGCAGGCGCCGTACGGCGCCTGCGTTTGCTCTTTACAAGTTCCGCCGGGAAAAACGGGATCAGCCTTCACCCTTTTCGCGCCGGGCTCCTCCCTTGTATTCCAGACAGAGCATGGTCAAGTCGTCGAATTGCTCGGCGTCCTTGACGAAGCGATCCACAGACTCCCTGACGTTTTGCAGGATCTTCTCGGGGGAGCCGGCCGGGTCGACGTTCAGCGCGGCGATCATCCTCCCGGCGCCGAAGAGCTCCTCCTCGGCGTCCGTGGCCTCCGGCACGCCGTCCGTGTAGACGAAGAGCCGGTCGCCGGGCTCGAGCGTCAGCTCATACTGCGTGTATTTGGCCGTGTCCATCGCGCCGATCACGAGCCCGTGCCTGTCCTTGAAGATCTCGAACAGGCCGCCTCCGCTGCGGATGACCGGGTATTCGTGCCCGGCGTTGGCCGCGGTGAGCTTCCCGGTGGAGATCTCCAGGATGCCCAGCCAGACGGTGACGAACATCTCCTCGCGGTTGTTCGAGCAGATCGCGAGGTTCGTGTCGGTCAGGATCTGCGCGGGAGACTTGCCCATCATCGCGTTGTTCGCGAGGATGATGCGCGAGGCCATCATGAACAGCGAGGCGGGAACGCCCTTGCCGGAGACGTCCGCGATCAGCATGCAGAGATGATCGTCGTCGATGAGGAAGAAATCGTAGAAGTCGCCGCCGACCTCCCTGGCCGGATCCATCGTGGCGTAGATGTCAAACTCGCTCCGGTCGGGGAAGGCGGGATAGATATTCGGAAGCATATCCGCCTGGATGCGGGCCGCGAGCGCGAGCTCCGCGCCGATGCGCTCCTTCTCTGCGGTCACGTGCGCCACCTCGTCGATGTACTGCAGCGTCTTCCCGGAAAGCATCGCGAAGGACTCCGCCAGGATCTCGATCTCGTCGCCGGTGCGGTAGTCCTTTTCCATCGTGAACTGCAGATCGTTCCCGCCGAGGGAGCGAACGCGCCTGGTCATGAGCTCCAGCGGCTTGACCACCCGGGAGGCCAGCGCCAGCGCTGCGATGAGCGCCAGCAGAACGATGACGACCGTCATCACGGCGAAGGTCTGTTCCGAACGCCTCGCGCCCTCTTCAAAGGTGCCGAGCGCCTTTTCGTTGATGGCATCATACTGCGCCAGCATAGCCCTCGTCGGCTGGCTGGTGATCTCTTTTTCCACCACCGAAACGACTGTCCAGCCCAGCGTACCCAGCGGCGCGCCGGAGAGATAATACTCTTTCCCGTCGATCTCGACGAGCTCCAGCCCTGTCCTCTCCCGGAGCGCGCGTGTGATGAAGGCGGCGAGAGCCTCGTTGGAAGATGCGCGCAGATCGGCGGACCGTTCGGAAATCTCGGCTCTGAAAACGCCGTCCTGCGCGGGGGAGAAGAGGACCTGCCCGTTCTCGTTGACGACGCAGAGAAAGCCGTCGCCGGAGCCGGTATCCCGGACGTAATCGCTGATGTCCGTGAGGAAGATGTCCGCGCCGACGACGGCGACCAGCTCGCCGTCCCGATAGACGGGCGCCGCGCAGACCAAGCCCGGAATATCCGTGAAGGCGTCCAGCTCGACGCCGGTGAAGATCAGCTCCCCGGCTTCGATTGCCTGAAGGTACCACGGCCGCTGCCGCACGTCAAAGTTGAAGACCTCGCCGGTTTCCGAGAAATACGAGCCCGCGCGGTCGTCCACATACAGGATGCAGCCGTCCGCCGTCGCCACGAAGCAGGAGCTGAGCTTGTCGGAGCTCTCAAACATGGCCAGCATGACCTCGCTCATGTTGGCGACAAGCCCCAGCGCCTCGGACTGCGCCGGATCGACGCCCGCCTCAAACTGCACCTGGACCGAGGCCTTGCCGTCGTTGGCAGCGTCCGGGGCCTGGAAGGGATGGGGAGAGAACAGCTCGGCGTGCGCGAAGAGCTCCTCCGCAAAGCTTTGCAGCGTCAGCACGTCCGTGCGCACGTCCGCAAAAAGATCGTCGGCGATATAGGCCTGCAGCGCCGTGCTCCGCACCATGGTCGAGTCCAGCACGGCCTTCATGGTCTCCTCGGAGATCGCCGAGATGGACTGCTGCTGCTCGTAGCTGGCCTCCTGCACGACGGCACTCAGATTTCGCTGCTGATAGAGAGACACAAGCACGTAAACGCTGATCAGCGCCAGAATGAAGATCAGCATCAGGTTGAAGATCTTCTGATGCAGACCTCCGAGCTTGATTTTTCCTATGATCTTCATGCGATCGTCAGAATGTCCGCGAAGCCCGTCACCTCAAAGATCTCCATGATCGT
>CAMVJF010000179.1 GCA_947167725.1 uncultured Clostridia bacterium
ACAGGACGGCAAAACGCTGCTGCTCCTGCCGGGCACGGCCTGCACCTGGCAGCTGAATTTCAAGAACGTCCTGGACGAGCTTTCGGAGAAGTATCGCCTGATCGCCGTCAATTATGACGGCTTCGAGGGCGATCCGAACGTGGTTTTTCCCGATATGCTCACGGTCACGGAGAAAATCGAGGATTACATCCTCGAAAAGCACGGCGGCCGGGTGGACGGGGCCTACGGCTCCTCGCTCGGCGGAAGCTTCGTGGGTCTGCTCATTCAGAGAAAACGCATCCACATAGACCACGGCTTCATCGGCTCTTCCGACCTGGATCAGGGCGGAAAGCTGACCGCGCGGCTGCTGACGGCCATCGTCTCTCCCTTGCTCTCCGGCGCCTGCACCAGTGAGAAAAAGCGCGACAAGCTCAAGGCCAAGCTGCGGAAAAAGGGCGCGATCGGCGACGGAGACAAGTCGCTGGACTTCGCCGATGCATTCATCGACAGCATGAAAACGCTCAACCCGAAGACGATCAGCCGTGAGTTTTATTCCGACTATGTCACGCCGCTGGATGATAATATCCATGTGGACGGCACGACAGTGCACATTATTTACGCGCTGCAGATGGGCGAGAAGTACGGCCAACGCTACCGTCGGCACTTCCGCGACCCGGACATCCACGAATTTGACATGAAGCACGAGGTATGGCTCTATGACGAGAAATGGAAAAAGCCAGTGCTGGATATGATCGACCGATGCATGGGATATGAGAATTGAAGTCGGTGAAGCAAAAGCATGAAAGAGAAAACGAAGACTATGCTTGGGTGCCTCGCGGTGCTGGCGATCGGCCTGCTTGAGTTTATCAGCGTCGTATGGTTTTACCGGAGAGTTCAAAGCGGCACGGTGATCTCTGTGCGGCTTGCGTCCGAACAGCCGACAGCTTTTCTTTGCCAATGTCTGTTGGTTTTTCTGATTCCCGCAGCCCTGCTGCTCTTCTTCGTGCCGGTGCTGAAAAAGGATTTTGCGTCGGAGTTATATTTCAAGCTTCAAGGAAACTGGCAGCGGATCTCTGCGGCGGTTCTCATCGCCGCGATCCTGGGGCTCACCATGTATGGCCTGATCGTCAAGCCGGACAAGGCCGCTATCCTGCTGAGCCTGTTCTATTACCTTGTCATCATCAGCTTTGCAGAGGAATTCGTTATCCACGATGCCTGTACCTGGTTTCTGCGGCACAGTTCCTGGCCGCTGCGCTATTTGCTGCCGAACATTCTCTTCGGCGCCTTGCATTTGTTCATGGATGCGCATTGGGGTGAGATCAGCGCCGAAGTGCTGCTCAGGTTTATACTCAGCGGCACATTTCTCGGATATGTGTTCAGCGGCTGCCTGTTCCAGTTCTTCAAGGAGAAGTCCGGAACGATCTGGTTACCGGTGCTGCTGCACGGACTGATGGACTATACGGGTATACTCACGTACTGAACACCTATCCCTGCGAGAAAGGAATGACAAGCTTATGTCTGTGAAATACGAGATCCTCAAGCGGCTGGTAAGGGCCGCGAACATCAAAAAGCGCTGGGCCGGCATGAGCACGGAAGAGCTGCTGGAAAACCGCCGCCGGGAGAACGCCAAAAACCGCATCCCGGAACTCAAGGACGACGCCTTCATCATCAGCCGCGTCGAGGTGATGGGCTGCCCCGTGCTGAAGCTGATCCACAGGGAAAAGACGGACAGGGCCAACCTCTTTCTGATCGGCGGCGGCATGATCAGCGCGCCGCGGCCCGGATCCGTCAAAAAGGCGCTGCGCTTCGCCAGAGAAACGGGCCTCGACCTCTTCATCCCGTATTATCCGCTCTGCACGGACTACCCGCTGACCAGGGCCTACGAGATGATCCACGAGACCTACCGGGTCATGCTGCGGGACTACGCGGCGGAGCACATCTCTGTGCTCGGCACCTCGTCGGGCGGCAATCTGGCGCTGGGCATGGTGCCCTTTATCAACGACGGCCGCAGCGCCACGCCCATGCCGGGCTATATCATGGCCATCTCCCCCGGCACCTGCGTGGACACCGAGGAGGAATGGCAGCGGATGCTGGAGCTGGACAAAAAGGACGTGGCGATCCCGGCCGAGTACATGAAGACCGCCGTGGAGATCATGCGCCACGGGGACGACAGCGTCCCCGACTACATGCTCTGGCTGCAGCGGGGCGACTTCAAGAACTGCCCGAAGGTCACCTTCATCTACGGCAGCGACGAGACGCTGTACGCCTGTGCGCCGTCCTTCGAGGCGGCCATGAAAAAGTTCGGCGTCGACTATGAAATGATCGTCGGCGAGGGGCTGTTCCACTGCTATCCCGTCTTTCCGCTCTGCCGGGAGGCCAGGGAGGGCTGGAAGCAGATGATCCGGAAGATGAAGGAGAACACGAAATGAAGCTGTGTCCCAAGGAATTTGAGGCCATGCAGAGCGGCTTCCGCAAGTGGTATATCCGCAAGATCGAGCTGCCCACCTTTCGGAAGTTCGGCCTCTATATCAAAGATCGGGATATCCTTGAGGTCGGCTGCGGCTCGGGCTACGCCGCCTCGCTCATCACGGCGGAGGCTCCGCGCAGCTATACGGGACTGGATATCATGCCGGAGCAGCTTGCGCTCGCCCGCAAAAGAAAGCTGCCCAACGCCCGCTTTGTCGAGGGCAGCGCGGACGACCTCTCCGCCTTCCCCGACGGGAGCCTTGATGCGGTGCTGGACTTCTGCATCCTGCACCACGTAGAGGGCTGGCGGAGCTTCTTTGACGAGTGCCGCCGGGTGCTGAAGGACGGCGGCTGCATCTATATCGCGGACCTCTCCCGCAGCTGCATCCACGCCATCGACGCGCTGCTGCGCTGGGAGCATGCCGAGGAGGCCCTGTTCAGCTTTGCGGAGCTGGAGCGCGAGGCCAACCGCCGCGGCTTCCGGACGGTAAAAAAGGCGATCGACCTGGGCGCGGAGGGCTATTTCCGTTTTCAAAAAGAATGAAGCGCGCAAAATGAGCAGCCCCGAAACGGGGCTGCCCGAAAAGTCGAGGCTTGTGGAGGAAATACAAGGATGGCTTTAACCGTTTATCTCTCCATCGTGGTTTGTGGGGCTGTGTCGCTCGTGATGATAGCGGGCATTGCGTTTATCCAGGATACGAGGTTGTTCTCTTCCGCGCCCAAAGAAGCAAGGGATGTGCTGATTCCCCGAGACAGGGAATTGTTCTGCGGCGCGAGGACGATCGGATGGGTGCTCGCAGCGTTCGGCCTCCTGATGATACTTGGCGCGTTCGGGTTCGCCATATGGGACGGCTTCAGAAGCGGATTCACGTTCCGGCAGTTTTTCATACGATTGACGATCATGTTTACCGTATACAAGCTCTATGATATGGTCTTCTTCGACTACTTTTTGCTGATGAAGTTCCGCTTCTTCCAGCATTACTATCCCGAGGTGGAAAGCGTATTTGACGATCCCGACAGGAAGTACGGCTTCAACCTCAAAAGTCAGCTGGTAAAGCTGATCGTTGTGTTTCCGGCGATATCCGCCCTCGCGGCATGGATATGCGCACAGCTGAAATAAACAGCTGAGCAAATCCCCGTTTATCGGGATGATTTTACCATAAGGAAAGCCGGCAGTCGATATGGAAGCAATTGAATTCGGAAAAGAAAACAGCCGGAAGATCGTGCTGATCCCCGGCAATATGATGAGCTGGCGGCAATTCGAGCTCGTGATCCCGCTTCTGGAAAAGGACTTCCGGGTCATCGCCGTCAGCACGGACGGCTACGACGGCAGGGGAGAGACGGTCTTCACGACGGCGGAGGCCTCGGCGGAAAAGCTGGAGGCATATATCCGGGACAAGCTGGACGGGCGGATCGACCTCGTTTTCGGCGAATCCTTCGGCAGCGCTACGGCGGGCGCGCTCTTCCATCGGCAGCGCGTGCGCGTGGATTCTCTGATCCTGAGCGGGCCGCAGTATTTGAACCTGAGGATCTTCAACGGCTTCGTGACGAAGGTCATCCCGCGCAACCAGTACCGGCTGCTCGGGCGTATCCGGGGGCAGAAGAAGCTGCCGCCGCTGCTGAAGCTCTACACCCGGGCGGACGACGAAAAGCTTCTGCGGCAGTTTGCCGCCGTGCCGCCGAACATCTCGCCGGAAACGCTGAGAAACTGCGCCCGGGAGAG
>CAMVJF010000180.1 GCA_947167725.1 uncultured Clostridia bacterium
GCGCATCGTCGACTCGGGCACGAACGACCTCAACAACATGGGCGCCGCCATGGCTCCCGCAGCCTTTTCGACGCTCAAAGCGCACTTTTCCGAGACTGGCCGCAGCTTCGCCGATTACGACGCGGTATTCACGGGCGACCTCGGCGCGATCGGCCACGATATCCTGCAGTCTCTGCTGAAAAAGGACGGCTATGAAACGGGCGCAAAGCTGATGGACTGCGGCGTGCTGATCTACGATCTGAAAACGCAGAATGTCAACAGCGGAGGATCGGGCTGCGGCTGCAGCGCCTCGGTGCTCGCGGCCCATATCCTCCCGGCAATGGCGAAGGGGATCTGGAACCGAGTGCTCTTTGCCGCGACCGGCGCGCTCATGTCACCGACCAGCGCGCAGCAGGGTGAGTCGATCCCCGGGATCTGCCACGCCGTGGCGATCGAAAACGAGGTGCGATAAATGGAACAGCTTTTACCTTATATCAAGGCTTTTGCGGTCGGCGGACTCTTGTGCGTGATCGGGCAGATCCTGATCGACAGGACAAAGTTGACGCCCGCGCGCATCCTGACAAGCTATGTCGTGGCCGGCGTATTCCTCGGTGCGTTGGGGCTTTACCAGCCGCTGGTCGATTTTGCCGGCGCGGGCGCGACCGTCCCGCTGACGGGCTTCGGCAATCTGCTGGCAAAGGGCGTGCGCCGCGCTGTGGCGGAGCACGGCCTTGTCGGCGTATTCACCGGAGGGCTCGGTTCTGCGGCGGGCGGCATTACGGCGGCGGTGGTTTTCGGCCTGCTCGCGGCCCTGCTCTTCCGGGCAAAGGAAAAGAAGTGAATTATGTAAACCAAACAAAGACGGAGAGGCGCTCCGTCTTTGTTTGGATTTGACAGACAGGGAAAAAAACACTATACTTTTCTTATATAGGCACAAGTCCGAACACGAAAGCCCGATTGATACATAGAGAGTTGACGGATATGGGAAAACTCAGCCTTGACAAGATGAAGAACAAAGGCGCCGCGACCGCGGCGGCCACGGTGGCCGCGGCAGGGGTGCTGATCGGCGGCTCCTTCGAGACGCCTGCGGAGATCCTCAAAGACAACGACGCGGCGATCGCCCCGCCGCCGATCGTGGAAATGCTCAACGCCGAAGTCGAGCCCGACGGCGGCACTCCTGACGAAGAGGCTGTCGCGGATGAGGAAGAGCAGCGCAAAAAGGGACTTCGCGCCAGAATGCGGGAGCTCGTGATGCGCATGCCGCTGACGCTGCGCGCCTGTGTGGCCGTGCCGCTCTGGGGCGTCGGCTGGCTTTTGAGCTCGGCAGCCTCGCTGCTCTGGGCGGGGATCCTCTCTCCGGTGGGCAGCGCGATCGCCCAGTGGGTCGTGATCGCCTTGATGATCCTCGCAGCGCTGACGCTGACGGTCAAAAGCGTGTTCCCCAAGACGCCGCTCAAAAAGATCCTCAACCGCCATACGCTGATCTGTGTGCTCGGCGGCTCGACGCTTTTCTGTATCGCGGACGCGGTGCTGCAGCATTTCTATCCGGATATGCCGAAGCTGTTCGATATCGCGCGTATTGTCGCGTCCCTCGCTCTGCTTATGAGCGCGCTGATCCCGGTGTTGAAGCATGAAAAAAAGGCGCGGGAGCAGCGCGAAGCGGAGGAACGCGCCAGGCGGGAGGCCGAGGAGGCCGCCGCGCTTGAGGCCGCAAAGGAAACTCCGGAGCAGGCGCAGGCCCGCGTCGAACGAGAGATCCTCGCCATGGCCGACAGCGTGAGCACGCGCTGAAAGAGATCAACAGAAACACAAGACAGCCCCTCCCGCCGGGAGGGGCTGTCTGATCCATTGGTATTCAGATCTCGATCGGAATCCCGTCAAGCAGCGCCTCGACGAGCATGTCGCCGCGATAGCGGAGTTTCAGGGAGAAGAAGGGCCGCTCTTCGAACAGCAGCCGCAGAAAGATGCGGTCGCCTTCCCAGATGGGCAGGGAAGAAAGGACCTCTTCGCGGCTCTTCCAGGCGAAAACGCCCTCGTCGCAGCTTTTGAGCTCGCCGCAGAAGTCGTCCGAACTGAACAGGTGCATATACTCGGTGCCCCATTCGTCAGAGACAAAGGTGACGATGCCGCGGAAGCGCCAGGAGCGGAGAGAAAGCCCGGTCTCCTCGCCGACCTCGCGCAGCATGCACTCTTCGGGGCTCTCACCCTCCTCGAATTTCCCGCCGACGCCGATCCATTTCCCGGCGTTTTCGTCGACGCTTTTCTTCACGCGGTGCAGCATCAGCAGCTCGCCGCCGCGCATGAGATAGCAAAGACTCGTGTTGCGCATGGAGACGCCTCCCTTCCGGAAGGATTATAGCACGCGCCGCCCCTGCCGTGCAAGGGAAGAAGCGGTTGACGCGGCATGTCGGGCCGTGGTATAGTATGCGCGTTGACTATCCGAACCACCAATGGAACAACGATATGGAAAAAACGAAGAAAAAACAGAATAAGAGAGCGCGCAGCGCGCTGCTACGGCGCTTTTTAAAGGGCAGCAAGCTCATGTTTGCCGTCAGCATGTTCTCCGCGGCACTGGCCGCGCTGGCCGATATGGTCTCTCCGCAGATCATCCGCGCCGCGATCGACAACGCGATCGGCGGCAGGGAGGCGGAGTTCCCCGCCTGGGTCATGCGCTTTGTGGACGGCCTCGGCGGCTTCGGCTATCTCGGCGGGCATCTGTGGATCATGGCGCTCGCGGTCGTGATCGTCGCGGCGGTCAAGGTCGCGAGCCAGTATCTCTTCCGCGTGAGCAATACCAAGGCCTCGGAGACGCTTGTAAAGACGATGCGCGACACGCTTTTTTCGCATATCGAGCACCTGCCCTTCTCCTGGCACATGAAGAACCGTACCGGCGACATCATCCAGCGCTGCACCTCGGACATCGACACGATGAAAAACTTTGTCTCCGAACAGCTGACGAATGTGTTCCGTATTCTGGTCATGCTGGTGCTGAGCCTCGTTTTCATGTTCTCGATGGACGTGCCGCTGACGCTGATCGCGTTTATCCCGATGCCCGTTATCATCGGCTACTCGCTGTATTTCCACACCAGGTTCCGCAAGGGCTTCATGGACTGCGACGAGAACGAGGGCAAGCTCTCGACCATGGCGCAGGAAAACCTGACCGGAGTGCGCGTCGTGCGCGCTTTCGGCCGCGAGCGGTTTGAAAAGGATAAGTTCGAGGCGCAGAACGCGCACTATACCCGCCTTTGGGAAAAGCTCGGCACGATCATGAGCCTTTTCTGGAGCAGCTCGGATGTGCTCTCGGGCATCCAGATCCTGCTGGTCGTGGTGTTCGGCGCGGTGTTCTGCATCCGCGGAAGGATGCAGGCGGGCGAGTATGTGGCCTTCATCTCCTACAACTCGATGCTCATGTGGCCCATCCGTATGCTCGGGCGCATGATCGCCGAGATGAGCAAGGCCGGGGTCTCCATCGAGCGCATCCAGTACATCATGGATTCCGAGGCCGAGAGCGACCCGCCCGGGGCGCTCACGCCGGAGATCGGCGGCGATATCGTCTTTGACCACGTCTCCTTCGCCTACGAAAACTGCCCGCCTATGCTGCAGGACGTCAGCTTCACGATGAAGGCCGGGACCACCCTCGGAGTCCTCGGCGGCACGGGCAGCGGCAAGTCCACGATGATGTATCTGCTCGACAAGCTCTATCCGCTCGAAGAGGGGAGCGGGACGATCACCGTCGGCGGCGTGGATATCCGGAAGATCAAAACCGACTGGCTGCGCCGCCATATCGGCATCGTGCTGCAGGAGCCCTTCCTGTTCTCCCGGACGATCAGCGAAAACATCGCCATCGCCTGCGACGGCACCGATACCACGAGCATCAAGGCCGCCGCCGCCGCGGCCTGTCTCGACGAGACGATCGAGAGCTTCGCCAAGGGCTACGAAACCTTTGTGGGCGAACGCGGCGTGACGCTCTCCGGCGGCCAGAAGCAGCGCGCGGCCATCGCTCGCACGCTGACGGGAAACACGCCCATCATGATCTTCGACGACTCACTCTCGGCCGTTGACACCGAAACGGACGCGAGGATCCGCACCCGGCTCGAGGAGCGATTCGGCACCGCCTCGATCATCCTGATCTCCCACCGCATCACGACGCTCTCCAAGGCAGACAAGATCCTGGTGCTGGAAAACG
>CAMVJF010000181.1 GCA_947167725.1 uncultured Clostridia bacterium
GAGCTCGAGGCGATCTTCCGCCGACGTCTCGCGGGCGAGCTGCCGAACGCATGGGAGCGCAGACAGTTCAAGACCGCGCTGCTGCTCGCGCTCGGCAGGGAATACCACCGCCTCGGCGTGGTGATGCAGCTCCACTTCGGCGTGATCCGCGATAATTCGCGCCGTGTTTTCCGCGCCCTTGGCCCCGACGCGGGGATCGATTCGATCGGCGACGCACCCTCGATCCGCGCCCTGGCGGCCTTCCTCAACGCGCTCGACGAGACGGACGAGCTCCCGCGCACGATCCTTTATTCCCTCGATCCCAACGACAACGCGGCGCTCGTGAGCGTCATGGGCGCCTTTCAGGGCGGCGGAACGGTCGGCAAGCTGCAGCACGGCAGCGCGTGGTGGTTCAACGACCACAAGCGCGGCATGCAGGACCAGCTCACGACCCTTGCCGCGGAGGGCTACCTCGCGGGCTTCGTCGGCATGCTGACCGATTCGCGCAGCTTTTTGAGCTACGCGCGCCACGAGTATTTCCGCCGCATCCTCTGCGAGCTGCTCGGCGGCTGGGTCGAGAGCGGGGAATATCCGAACGACGAGAAAGCCCTGCGCACGATCGTCGAGGGCGTCTGCTACCGCAACGCCGCGCGCTATTTCAGGCTCGAGGACTGAACGGGCAAACCTTCGCGTGCACTCCATCCGGGGAGCCGGACGCGGCGCGGCCGGTCGATGCGCCGCGCAGGATAAAAAAGAAGCTGTTCCCACGACGGGAACAGCTTCTTTTTATTCCGTTTATGTTCTCCGCAGCCGCGGCAGCCAGTAATCTCTGCCATAGACCAGCGCCTCGGCCAGCAGTCCGAGCGGCAGCGCCGCGAGCACGTCGAGACAGGAGTGCTGCTTGACGAACACGACCGCAAGGCAGACCCCGACGGCGAAAAAGACGACGGCCGCCTTCCAGAAGGGCGGCAGCTCGCGGTCCTTCAGCGCGACGGAGACCACGCCGAGCGAGTAGCCGACGTGCAGGGAGGGGCAGACACCCGTGGGCGTGTCGATGCGGTAGATGCCGCCGAGCACGCGGGAGAAGAAATTGTCGCGGGGAAAGACTTCCGGCCGCAGGAGCTGGATGCTGGGCCAGACGATATAGCAGAGCATCGCCGCGACCTGGGTGACGATGATGAAGCGCTGCAGCCTTCGAAAGCCCTCCACATTGTAGAAAAAGCTGTAGGCGAGCGCGATGAAGACATACAGGTACCAGCCCGCGTAAAAGACCACGAAGCCCTCGTGGAAGGGGATAAGGTCGTCGAGCGCGCAGTGCACCACATGGCAGCGTTCCGGCGCGATCAGATTTTCGGTGAGGAGATACATGACGAGATAATAGACCCAGCCGAGCAGGAGCAGGGCGTGGGAGAAGCGCGGCTCGCCGAGACGCCTGAGCGAAAAGCCGCTGTAATCGTAAGGCTTTCTTGCCATCGAAACAGACCTCCGGATGGATGATCGTCCCCCCGCCGCGAAACAGCGGGGCGGGGTCCGAAAAAGCGCGTGCGTTTCCTTCACGCTGCTCTCTTCCGCCAGCCCATCCTACACGGAACCGGGAACAAAAGCAAGAGACAAAACGGCGAGGATTGTCGTGTTTCCCGGATTTTTTTCTCTTTGAATGCGTCCTTTGGCAAAAGGGCGCGAAAGCGCCGGAGAGGCCGCGCTCGATCTGCGCCCTTTGCTCCGGGAAAAACTTTTTTTCTTTAACGTTGGCTTTAGTTTCACACGCCAGGATGGGCACAGAAACGAGGAAGGAGGTCATAACAAATGGACGCGACCTGTATTTTTAAGAGGATCGAGAAGAAATACCTTCTCTCCGAGGCGCAGTATGACGCCCTCTTTCAAAGGATCGGCGCGCACCTGAAGCCGGATGAATTCGGCCGCAGCACGGTGCTCAGCCTCTATCTGGACACGCCCGATCACCGCATCATCCGCAATTCCATCGAAGCGGTGGACTACAAGGAAAAGCTCCGCCTGCGCAGCTACGGCACGGCGAAACCGGATTCCACCGTTTTCCTCGAGCTCAAGAAAAAATACGGCGGCGTGGTCTACAAGCGCCGCGCGGCCATGACGCTCGCGGAAGCGGAGCGCTATCTGCGCCTGGGGATCAAGCCCTTCGAGAGCCAGATCATGGCGGAGATCGACTGGGCGATGCGGCTCTACGGAAGGCCGAAGGGCGCGATGCTGATCGCCTGCGAGCGCGAGGCCTGGTTTGACGAAGAGCACCCCGACCTCCGCCTGACCTTCGACCGAAACATCCGCTGCCGCGAAAACGAGCTGCGCCTCGACCGCGGCTCCGCCGGGATCGGCCTGCTGCCGGAGGACAGGGTCCTGCTCGAGATCAAGACGGCGGGCGCTATGCCCCTGTGGCTGGCGGACGCGCTGGACGCGGAGGGCATCCTGCCGGGCAGCTTCTCCAAGTACGGCGCGGCCTATGTCCGAAGCCTGAAAGAGAAAAATCATCCGATTTCCGTCATAGAAGGAGGAGAGAGACATGTCGTCAATCTTTAGTTCGATCCTGACCGGGAGCTTCTCGGTCGGCCAATATCTGCTCTGCCTGCTTTTTGCCGGGCTGTGCGGCGCGATCGCCGCGCTGACGCTTGGCCGAGAGAGCACGTCGAGCCGCAGCTTTCTGATCTCCCTGGTCGTGCTGCCGATCATCGTCGCCACGGTGATCCTGATGGTCAACGGCAGCGTGGGCACCGGCATCGCCGTGGCGGGCGCCTTCTCCCTGGTGCGCTTCCGCAGCGCGGCGGGCAGGGCGCGGGACATCTCCGCGATCTTTCTGGTCATGGCCGCGGGCCTCGCCTGCGCGGCCGGTTACGTCGTGATCGCCCTGCTTTTCACGCTGATCGCGTCCGGCCTGATCCTGCTGCTCTCCCGTGTGCCGATGAGCTGCGACCGCTTCGCGGCGCTGCACATGACGGTGCCCGAGTCGGTGCATTTTGCCAACGCCTTCGACGATCTCTTCGAGCAGTACACGAAGAGCCGGAAGCTCATGAAGGCCAAGACCTCCAATATGGGGAGTCTGTATAAGCTGGATTACAAAATCGAAATGAAGGATCCCGGCAAGCTGCAGGAGTTTCTCGACGCCCTGCGCTGCCGGAACGGGAACCTCGAAATCGCCATTCTGAACGACACCGAAGGAGGAGAAGAATTATGAAGAACGCTTTGAAACTGATCCCCACGCTTGTGCTCGCGCTCCTTGTGATCCTCGGCTGCGTCCTTTCTCCCGCCGTCTCGGCGGACACGCTTGCCGCACATGCCTCGACGGAGACTGTGCTGACCGCCGCACTGTCAGCTTCCGATCCGGATACCGCCGTCTCCAAGCGCGACGCCTCGGGCGAATACGAGGCCTCCGAAGCCGTAGCGCTTGCCCCGGACGGCGATCTGACGATCAGGTCGGCCGGTACCTATATCCTCTCCGGCAGCTATGAAGGCATGATCGTGGTCGAGGTCGGCGAGGAGGACAAGGTCCAGCTCGTGCTGGCCAACGCGACGATCACCAACGAAAACGGCCCCGCGATCTACGTCCGCAGCGCGGACAAGGTCTTTCTTACCGCGGCGGAGGGCACGGTCAACACCATCTCCGACGGCTCGGATTACACGCTCACCGACGACGATACCACGCTGGACGCGGCCGTGTTCAGCCGGGACGATCTCACGATCAACGGCGCGGGCAAGCTGACGGTCAACGGCAATTATAAGCACGCGGTCGTCTCCAAGGACGATCTCGTCATCACGGCGAAGGATCTGGGCGTGAGCGCTCAGAACGTCGGCTTAAGCGGTAAGGACTCCGTCAGGCTCTTGGAGGCGGCGGTCAGCATTACGGCCGGAAGCGACGGCATCCGCTCGGAGAACGGCGCGGACGCGGACAAGGGGTATGTCTCTGTTGTGGATTCCACGCTCACGATCGTGTCCGGCAAGGACGGCATCCAGGCTGAGACGGTTTTCACGGCTGAAAACGCCGCGCTCAGCATCACTTCCGGCGGCGGCAGCGGCGCGAGGAGCGGCGACGCCTCGGAATCCTATAAGGGCGTCAAGGCGGGCGTCTCGATCACGATAAACGGCGGCGTCTATGCCATCGACTCCCTTGACGACGCGATCCACACCAACGGCTCGATCCTCATC
>CAMVJF010000182.1 GCA_947167725.1 uncultured Clostridia bacterium
CAAACGACGTGGGCGACTATTACTGCGACAGCTATGAGGACGCCGTTGTCACCTACGGATGGGACAGCTTTGCGGAATTCCAGATTGAGATGATCCGCCGCTTCAAGCCCCTCGTCGTCGTGACGCTCGCCGAGGACGGCGAATACGGCCACGGGGCGCACATGCTCACGGCGTATTCCGCCGAGCGCGCCGCCCAGGCCGCGGCCGACCCCGCCCAGTTCCCCGACAGCGCCGCGCGCTACGGCGTCTGGGACACGCCCAAGACCTATCTCCACCGCTGGGGCGGCGACGAGGACACGACCGTCCTCAACTATGAGCAGAGCGCGCCGGAGCTGCGCGACCGCACGCCCTTTGAAGCCGCGCAGGACGCCTACGCCATGCACCGTACACAGCAGGGCTTCTCGAGCTTTTACGTCTACGATTACGGCCATCCGTACGACAGCCACCGCTTCGGGCTATACCGCTCGCTGGTCGGCCCGGATGAAATGAAGAACGATCTGTTGGAGCACGTCTCCCGTGACATGTTCCCCGCTGGCTGAACGGAAAAGGACGCGGCGCCGGGCCGCGGGAGGTTTTCTCTATGAAGAAAAAACTGATCCTCCTGATCATCGTGCTCAGCGCGCTGATCCTGATCCTGGGGGCGGCGCTGCTGTTGGGCGTCCTGCCCTTCGGCCGCGCAGCGCCGCAGGAAACGCCCGCGCCCACGCCGCCTCCCACGCCGAGTCCGGAGCCGACGCCCGCGCCCACGCCCGTCCCCACGCCGACGCCGGATTATCCGTCCGAGCAGCTCGCGCTCACACTCGATCTCGAGGACCGCGGCGCGGTCAGGGTCCTGCTCGACGAGAGCTATCAGACGGCCTGGACCTTCCCCGCCGGGACGACGATCACGCTCACGGCCGATCGGCCGATCGGCTCGGTGTATATCCGCTTCGGCAGCTTCCCCGGCGAGTGGACGCTGCGCGCGGGGGACCGGGAGATCGTCTGCGGGCGCGAGGGCTTTTTGCACGAATACATCCCGGTTGCGGAGGCGCAGACGAGCGTCGAGCTCGTGTTCTCCGGCGCGCAGTCGCTGATGATCCGCGACATCTTCGCCTTTTCGCCGGGTTATCCGCCCCCCTTCGTCCAGACCTGGCAGAATCTGAACGAGCCCGCCGACATCCTCGTGTTTTCCCCGCACTATGACGACGAGCTGCTGTTCTTCGGCGGGCTGATCCCCTACTATTCCGCAGTGCGCGGCCTGCGCGTGCAGGTCGTCTACATGACGAGCAACTATCTTACCGATTTCTCCAACTATGCCCTGCGGCCGCATGAAGCGCTCAACGGGCTGTGGGAATGCGGGCTGACCTACTATCCGGTCACGAACGACGCGCCGGATTACGTCGGACGCGAGCTCAACACGCTTTGGGACGCGCAGCAGCAGTACGGCGAGGATTCCTTCACCGAATTCCAGGTCGAAATGATCCGCCGCTTCAAGCCCCTCGTCGCCGTGACGCTCGCGGAGGACGGCGAATACGGCCACGGGGCGCATGTCCTCACGGCGCTGTCCCTCGAGCGCGCCGTCCAGGCCGCGGCCGATCCGGCGGAATTCCCCGACAGCGCCGCGCGCTACGGCGTCTGGGACACGCCAAAAACCTATCTGCACCGCTGGGGCTACGCCGAGAACATGACCGTGCTGAACTATGAGCAGCCCTCCTCGCTGCTCGGCGGGCGCACGCCCTTCCAGACGGCGCAGGACGCCTATCGTCTCCACCTCACGCAGCAGCAGTGGGTCGGCTTCCGCGTTTTCGGCGCCGGCACCTACTACGACAGCCACCGCTTCGGGCTTTACCGTTCGCTGGTAGGCGCGGACGAAGCGCGCGACGACCTTATGGAAAACGTCTCGCGCGACGTTTTTCCGGCGAAATAGCCCCTGTGGCGCAAAAAGAGAGCCGCTCTCTTTCGCGAGCGGCTCTCTTTTTGCCTTTTGTCGGGCGGCGGGCATTGACTTTTTCCCGTACAGTCGGTAGAATGAGCGGGCAATCTTCTTTTCGAGGAACGATCCATGTTTTTCCGCAGATATATCGGCGACCGCGCCTTTTACGGCAAGCTCTTCCGGGTGCTGCTGCCGATCCTTGTTCAAAACGTCATATCGAACTTCGTCAGTCTCCTCGACAACATCATGGTCGGCCAGGTCGGCACGGAGCCCATGAGCGGCGTCGCGATCGTCAACCAGCTGCTGTTCGTGTTCAATCTCTGCATTTTCGGCGGTCTTGCCGGCGTCGGGATCTTCACGGCGCAGTACTACGGCAAGGGCGACGACGAGGGCGTGCGCCACACCTTCCGCGCCAAGCTCTACGTCGCGCTCGGCGCCTTCGCCGCATTCGCGCTCCTCTTTCTCCTCGCGGGCGAGACGCTCATCGGCCTCTTTCTGCACGAGGGGCGGGAAGCGCTGGATCTGGCCGCGACGCTCCGCTCTGGCCGGGAGTATCTGCGCGTGATGCTCCTGCAGATGCTCCCCTTCGCGGTCTGCCAGGTCTACGCGGGGACGCTTCGCGAGACGGGCGAGACGGTGCTGCCGATGAAGGCCGGCATCATCGCCGTGTTCGTAAATCTCGTGTGCAATTACATCCTCATTTTCGGCAAGCTCGGCCTGCCCGCGCTCGGCGTCGTCGGCGCGGCGATCGCGACGGTGCTCGCCCGGCTTGTCGAATGCTCGATCATGGTCGTCTGGACGCACCGCCACCGCGAGCGCAATCCCTTCATCGCGGGGGCATACCGCTCGCTGCGCGTTCCGGGCGCGCTCGCGCGTCGGATCGTCCGGCTCGGGACGCCCCTGCTCGTCAACGAGGTGCTCTGGTCCGCCGGGATGACGACGCTCAACCAGTGCTACTCCGTCCGCGGGCTCGAGGTCGTCTCCGCGATGAACATCTCCTCAACGGTCTCGAATCTCTTCTTCTGCGCCTTTTTCGCCACCGGCAGCGCGATCTCGATCCTTATCGGCCAGTTGCTCGGCGCGGGCGAGCTGGAGCGCGCCGTGGACGAGGACCGCAAGCTGATCGCCTTCTCCGTTGCGCTGAGCGTCGCGGTCGGCACGCTCATGGTCTGCGTCTCACCGCTGATCCCGGAGATCTACAACACCACGCCGGGCGTCAAGGCGCTCGCCTGCACGCTGCTGTACGTCAGCGCGGCGGCGATGCCGATGAACGCCTATACCAACTCCTGCTACTTTACGCTGCGTTCGGGCGGCAAGACGATCATCACCTTTCTCTTCGACAGCGCCTTTCTCTGGTGTCTCTCCGTGCCGGCAGCCTTCGTGCTCACGCGCCTCACGGCTCTGCCGATCGTGCCGCTGTATATCGCCGTCTACTCGCTCGATCTGATCAAGTGCGGTACCGGCTTCTATCTGGTCCGAAAGCGCAAATGGGTCAACAATATCGTGTCGTTCGAGGCGGAAGCCGCTCCGTCCGCCGGAGCATGATCCTTTTCCTCCCGGCGCGGCCTGTGTATGGAAAACCGGCCGGATGGGCAGCGGATCGCTGCGATACCGAGCAGAAGGACAGCCCGCTCCCTGAGAGCGGGCTGTCCTTCTGCCGCGGCGCGCCGTTCTCACACCGCGGTCCCGTGCAAAAAACGATCGCTTTCCCCGTTGCGGCAAAAAAGATGGAGAGATCCTGTGTATCTCTCCATCTTTTTCAAATACCTGCAAATGAAACGCTTACTTCGCGGCTTCCATGCCGGCCAGCAGGGCCGCCTTGTTGCCCTCGAGGAAGCGGGCCTTGCGCTCGCCGAGCTCAAGGCGGATGGCCTCGACCATCTTGTCGATGCTGACGGAAGCTTCGTCCGCGCCCATCATGGCGCCGAGGATGGCGACGTTCGCGCCCTTGGGGTTTTTGACCTCGTCGGCGATGCGGGCCGCGTCGCAGTAGACGACCTTGACGTCGTCGCGCTGTACCTTGCGCTCGATGATGGAGCTGTTGACAACGATCAGTCCGCCGGGCTTTACCGTATGCTCGAACTTGTCAAGGGAGGGCAGGTTCATGGCGATGAGGACGTCAGCGTTGTTGACCATGGGAGAGCCGACCTCTTCGTCGCTGACGATCACGGAGCAGTTGGCCGTGCCGCCGCGCATCTCGGGACCGTAGGAGGGCAGCCAGC
>CAMVJF010000183.1 GCA_947167725.1 uncultured Clostridia bacterium
AGAGCGGCGTCGCGCGCACACTATAATATGTGCCGCCCTCGTCGGCGGTCCCGTCGGCGCGGCAGCGGAATACCGCGACCTCGCCGAGCGTCGGCTTTGCGTAGTCCATCACCGGCAGCGAGAAGCTCTCGCTCGCCGTGCGGCCTCTTGTATCAGTGACGCTGCAGACGACGGTGTCGCCGGGAGAGAGGAGGCCCGTCCGGTACGGGCTCTCACTAGCGGCGCTGCCCTGACAGCTCACGGAGTAGGACGCGATCGACGCGCCCGCCGTGTCCGAGAGATCGATCTTTGCGGGGTCGAATACAGCCTCCGCGCGCGAATAGCCCGCCGCGTAACCGTTCAGCCCGGCGGCAGCCCCGGCGTTGTACGGCGCGAGCGTGACCCAGCCCTGCGTGAGCTTCGGCCGCATGAGCGCGTCCGCGCAGACGCTGATCGCGGCCGTCGCCGGACTCCCGACCGCCTCCGCGCAGCTCTCGTCGGAATAGGTCTGCACGCAGAGCGTGACGGACAGCGTCGAGAGCGCGGGATAGGCGGCGAACCAGCTCCGCGGGACCGTGAAGGAGAGCGCGGCGGCAAAGGCCGCGCTCTCGGCGAGCAGCGTGCCGCCGCAGAGGAAGCGCGCCTTGTGGAAGAAGGCGGGGGAGCTGCGCTCGACGCTCAGCGACAGGGTGCCCAGCGTCGGGACGGGCGAGCTGCAGGAGGCGATCGCCGAGGCGCGCGGATGCGCCGTGAGCGAGATGCGCTGGCTTGCCGCGGTGCGCACGCCGTACATCCTGCCGTTGTACCGCGCGCCGAAAACGCCGTTCATGCCGCCCGTGAGACAGACGCTCATGCTGCCCGCGCCGGTGTCGTCGTGCGTCACATATACCGTTTCGCCGCCGGCGTTCGTGATCGGGCGATAGCTCGCCGCCCCGCCGGAGATGTTCGCCGTATTGCCCGGCGCACCGCCGAGCGTCACAACGGTCGTCCCGTCGATCTGCACCGTTCCGTAGACGGGGACCGAACCCATCTGAAGCGAGGAGGCGATCTCGATGCCGGTGATCGTAACGGCCGAGCGGTTGAGCGCCGGATCATAGAGCTCCGTATAGCTCAGCCGGATGTTCTGTTCAAAGCGGCCGACGCCGCTGACCTGGTATCGGTCGGAAAAAACGATCGTGCCCATCTCATCCTCCTATATAGCGCAGCCCGAAGCCGCCGGAGACGGATACCTCCCAGTCCGCGCCGACGCGCAGACGCTCCTCCGTCACGATGTTGGAGACGTGCAGCATGCTGTCCTCCGAGGAGAACCAGCCGCGCCGCACGCCGCCGATCCAGAACTGCCAGCCCTCCGCGGTATAAAGACCGAGGGTCTGACCGGGGGAGAGGCGGTAGTAGGTGAGCCCGCCGATCTCCTCCGTCTGCCCGGTGAAGGACAGCTTCTCACTGATCGCGATGCCGAGATGCACCTCGTGAGTGACCGGGTCCTCGACGAGCCCGCGGCGGATCTGGCCGCTCAGCTCGCGGGTATAGCGCTCGAGGCCCTCGACCGCCTCGGCGAGGTGATAGTCCTCCAGCGTCCCGCGGGCCGTGGCCTCGACCTGCGCCTCGATCGCGGCGTAGTAGTTGCCGAAGTCCGACTGCGCCACGTAGCGCCCCGAGAGAGTTTCGAGCCGCCGATCGGCGTAGGCCGCGAGCTCGGCGGCGTTCTTGACGATCAGCGCCTTGAGCGTTTCCGCGCTCTGGCGGACGGCGCGGAGATTCTGCGCCTGCGCGCTCTCGAGGGCCTTTTCCGTGCGCTGCGGCGACGCGGCGTCCCCGGCGCGCTCGAGCGACTGCGCGAGACGGACGAGATAATCCCGCAGCGCCTCAAGCTGCTGCTCGGCCGTGCCCTGCGGCATGGGCGGCAATTCGTGGATCATCGGTAATCACTCCCCACTTCCAGAATGCGCGCGAGCGAGAAGACGCGCAGATCTCCGCGTCCCGCGAGCTTGATCTGCAGATGATCGCAGCGCCGCGGCCGCACGGGGAAGAGATAGCTGTCGGTCGCCGCGCTCCCGGCGAGGATGCTGCCCGCGCTGCGCCACACGCCGTCGGAGTCGTACTGGACGAAGACCGAGAAGGAGGCGCCGCGCGCCATGCGCAGCCGGATCTGATAGCGCGAGACGCGTTTGTGGTCGCTCTGTTCGAGATACTCGATCCCGCTCACGGCCTCCCATTCGACCGCCTCCTCCGGCGTCACGCCGATCGCCGGGGGCGCGCCGGCGAGGCAGAGCAGCGCCCCGTCCGCGAGGGCGTAGAGCGCGCCCTGCGCGCGGGCGAAGGCCGTCGCGCGCAGCTCGTCCTCCCGCAGCCAGATGTCCTTGGCGATGTCGTAGACGAAGAGCGAGGGATCCCCGTCCTCGTCGAGCACCGAGAGGTAGTACTTGCCGCCCGCCGCTCCGGCGACGGCGCCGTGATACGTCTTCTCGCCGAAGACGGCGGAGATGCCGCGGGGGAAGCCGCCCTGATAGGCGCACACGTCGCTGGGGGACATGTAGTACAGCGTCTCGTTGACGACGGCGAGCGAGCGCGCGCCGCCCCGCTGCACACCGCGGCAGACGCTCTCGGCGATCGCATGCGCCCCCTCGGGCGCGACGGCCACGCGGTGGACGCGGTTTTCCTTGAAAAAGGTCGGGCATCCGAGATAGTTCACCGCCCCGGTCCATGGCCCGTCCGAGCCGACCGAGCCGGTCCAGGAGTCGGTCGAGAGCCCCTGATACTGTCGCCAGTTCCTGAAATCGCCCAGCGCGCAGCAGAAGATCTCGTTGACGCACTGCGCGCCCTCGAGTCCGTAGCGGCAGCCCCAGAGACGGTTCTGACATTCGCAGAGATAGTCCGCGTCCGGGACGAGACGCTCGATGCGCAGCGAATGGTCCGGCTCCTCGGGCAGCTGCGCGGGCAGGCCCGCGACCGTGATCCAGTCCGCCTCGCCCTCTCCGCCGCCGAGGGCGCAGATGGTCTTGTCGCCGTTGAGCGAGGCGGAGGAGCCGGAGATCGTCACGCCGTCGAGCTCGCGGAAGAGGGAGGGGACGACGCCCATCGTCTCGAAGGTGATTCTGACGCAGACCGTCTCGATCGGGATCCAGGAGCTCTGGGCCTCCGACCACTGCCGGAGCACCGGACGCTCGCCGGAGCTGTCGATCCAGTATGCGCCGTTCTGTGCCGCGGGCGGCTCGCTCGCCTGGATATACGAGGCCGAGACCGCCGCGCCGTCGGCGCGCACCATCTGGTACGAGGCGCTCTGCGGGGCGAAGCGCGCCTCCATGCTGCCATGGTCGGAGAAGTTCTCCGTGTTGAGATAGACCTTGTCCGGAAAGACGCACAGATACGCGCCCATGCCGACGAGCTGCTTGTCGCCCGGCGCGAGCCCCGTCAGCGGCGTCGGCAGGAAGTTGTAGTACAGCGTGCCGAACTCGTCGACGTAGGCCAGCGCCTCCTTCTCGCCGATGGCCGCGGCGCGGAGGTGGGTGTCGCTGCGCGGCGCGCGCGGCGCGAGCAGCGGCGCAAAGTCCGAGGAGAGGTTTTTCGTGTCGTACCAGCGCCCGTCCGCGACGCGCAGGCGGTGGTCGTAGCCGCCGAAGCTGTCGATCAGGTCCTGCTCGGTCAGCTGCGTGCGGATCTTGGGATACAGCGGCATTTCGCCCACCTCCTTAAAAGAGAAAGCGTCCGAGCGCGTGCAGCGGCGTATGCGAGGCGTGATAAGCGTTCCACCACTGGCTGTAATTGGCGTTGTACATCGCGATCTGCTGGTTGTAGCGCGCGGCCTCGGCGTTCCCGGCGGCGATCATGGCGATGAGATAGTGCGTATAAACGCCCTCGGCGTAGGGGAAGGGGATGAGCAGCTCCTCCTCGCCGTTCTCGTAGGGCGCGAAGGGCTCGGCGTCCTCCGCGCCCTCGTGGCCGAGCAGGACCTCGGCGTGGATCTTCCCGTCAAGAGAGGAGAGCCAGCTCAGCTTTTCGTCATGCGTATAGCTGTTGGGCTCCTTGAGATCCGCGAGCGCGATCAGTTCGTTGGCTGTCATGGGCGCGCCGCCTCATTCCGTCTTGCTTTTCAGCGCGTCCTGC
>CAMVJF010000184.1 GCA_947167725.1 uncultured Clostridia bacterium
ATCATCCTCTACGGCATGATCTCCGCGGTCGGCGTGCGCAACATGGTCGAGAACCACACCGACTTCCAGAAGTCCCGCAACGTCATCGTCGCGGCCGTCATCCTCGGCCTGGCGCTCGGCGTCAACTTCTCCGGTTCTCTCGGCGCGAACATCACCACCGCCGGCAACCTTGCCACCGGTGCGATCTCCTTTATGATCGGCGACATGAAGATCGGCCTGTCCGGCCTCGCGATCGCCTCGATCGTCGGCATCCTCCTCAACGCGATCCTCCCCGGCAAGCGCGACGAGTACATGCCCAACCAGGAGAACTCCGGCTCCCTCGGCAAGTTCTGAGCCTCCTGTCCGCAGAAACAATCCGGCGCGGTCTCACGACCGCGCCGGATTGTTTTGCTTTTTTTGACGGAAAGACCGCCCGCTCTTCCGCCTCGAAGCTCCGAAAACGCCTCCGCGCCCTCAGAGGTCCAGCGCGAGCACGTCCTCCACGGTCTCGCGCCGTACGGCGAGATAGCTCTCGCCGCCGCGGAGCATGACGACGGGCGGCCGCGGGAAGCGGTTGTAGTTCGAGGCCATCGCGTAGTTGTAGGCTCCCGTCGTGCAGACCGCGATGCGGTCGCCGCGCGTGGTCCCCGCGGGCAGACTGATCGCGGGCTGGATGATATCTCCGCTCTCGCAGCAGCGTCCCGCGAGGTCGAAGATCGCCCGCAGCCCGCCGTGCCGCGACGCGTGCAGCACCGTGTAGGCCGCGCCGTAGAGACAGTAGCGCGGATTGTCGGTCATGCCGCCGTCCGTGATGACGTAGCTCTTGTAGCCCGGGATGCGCTTGACGCTGCAGACCGTGTAGACGGTCATGCCCGCGTCCGCGACGATGCTCCGCCCCGGCTCCATAAGGAAACGCGGCAGGGGAAGATCGTTCTCTCCGAACAGCGTCCGGAGCCGCGCGGCCACCTCGCCGATGCGCGCGGGGATGTCCGCGGCCGGATCGGCGTCGACGTAGCGCACGCCGTAGCCGCCGCCGAGATTGAGCTCCTCAAACACGACGCCCAGCTCGTCGCGTACCTCGGCCATGAAGCCGGCCATGAGCTCGGCCGTGCGCAGGAACACGTCCTCGTCAAAGACCATCGAGCCGACGTGGCAGTGCAGCCCCGCGAGGGAGAGCTGCTTCATGCCGAGCGCGGCGCGCACGAACTCCATGGCCTGTCCCGTCTCGACGGGAACGCCGAATTTGACGTCCACCGCGCCGGTGTTGATCGCCTTGTAGGTGTGCGGGTCGATGCCCGGCGTGATGCGCAGCAGGATCTTCTGCTTCACGCCGCGCTCTGCCGCCGCCTCGTTGAGGGCGACCAGCTCGTTTCCGTTGTCCACGATGAAACAGCCCACGCCGCGGTCGAGCGCGAAGGCGATGTCCGCGTCGGTCTTGCCGTCGCCGTGGTAATAGATCCTCTCCGCCGGGAAGCCGGCCGAGAGCGCCGTGGCGATCTCTCCGGGGGACACCGCGTCCACGCCCATGCCCTCCTCGGCCATGATGCGGTACATCTGCCGGAAGGCAGCGGCCTTGCCCGCGTAGAGGGGCAGCGCCCCGTCCCCGAAATGCTCCCGGAAGGCCGAGAGATACATCCGGCAGTTTTGGCGGATGCGGTCCTCGTCCATCAGGTAGAGCGGCGTGCCGTAGCGGTCGGCCAGCGCGCAGACCGACTGACCCGCGAAGCTCAGCTTTCCGTCCGTCTCGCGGCGAATATTGTCACAGAGCATGTTCTCGCCTCCTCATGGCTTTTTTCATACTTTAGCACGAGAATCGGGAGCGGTCAATCGACGATGTGTCGAAAGGCCGCTCTCTACTTTATTATTATATTAGATCTTCTTGCTTTTTCTGTTGAGATCTGATATAATAAAGTGCTGATATTTTGCGCAAAGTTTTCCACAAGTCTCCTTTACGAGGTGGTTTGATCCATGAACTCTCTGAATGATATCTGGAGCGAAGTGCTCAAAGTCCTCGCCGGTCAGCTGACGCCGACGGCGATCACGACCTGGTTTTCCGACTGCGAGCCGGTCGAGATCAGCGGCAGCTGTCTCGTTTTGAAGACGGGCTCGAAATTCAAGCGCGACATCATCACCTCCCGCTTCGGCGACACGATCCGTTCCGTGCTTTCGGACATCTTCTCCGGCGACTTTGATTTCCAGGTCCTCACGGAGGAGGAGCTCGACGAGTATCTGGGCGCCAAACAGGAGAACAGCGGAATCCTGCCGGAGATGGCGGGCTACACCTTCGATCATTTCATCGTCGGCAACTCCAACAAGTTTGCCCACGCCGCCGCCGTCGCGGTGGCCGAGCACCCGGGCGAGACGTATAACCCCCTGTTCATTTATGGCAACTCCGGCCTCGGCAAGACGCATCTGCTGCTCTCGATCGGCCAGTATATCCACGAGCACAGCCCCTCGAAGAAGATCGAGTACATCAAGGGCGACGAATTCACCAATCTGATGGTCAAGGCCATCAAGGAGGGCACGGCTGAGGAGTTCCGCACCCGCTACCGCAACGTGGACCTTTTCCTCGTCGACGACATCCAGTTCATCGCGGGCAAGCAGCGGACGCAGGAGGAGTTTTTCCACACCTTCAACAACATCTACGAGGCCGGCCACCAGATCGTGATTACCTCCGACCGTCCGCCGATGGAGATGTCCCTGCTTGACGACCGTCTGCGCACCCGCTTTGAGGGCGGTCTGATGGCGGATATCCAGCCGCCCGATCTCGAGACGCGCATGGCCATCATCCGCAACAAGGCCTCGCAGCTCGGGCTGATCCTCTCGGACGAGGCCGTGGAATACATCGCCGCTAACGTCACGACGAACATCCGCCAGCTTGAGGGCGTCATCAAGCGCCTCACGGCCTACAAGGAAATTCTCAACAGCGTCATCGACATCGACTCGGTCAAGCGGGCGATCGCGGACGTGACGCTCGGCGGCGACTACATCCCGCAGCCGGACCGTATCATCCGCGAGACCGCGCGTTACTTCGGTCTGAAAGAAGAGGACCTGCGCGGCCAGAACCGCACGAAAAACATGGCTCTTGCCCGCCAGATTGCGATGTATCTGATCCGCACGCTGACGAGTCTCTCTCTCAACGGCATCGGCGAGGAATTTGAGGACCGCAACCACGCCACTGTGCTCTCCTCTATCCGCAAGATTGAGGATCTGATCAAGACCGACGCGCAGATGGCGGCCACGATCCGCGACATCACCTCGAACATCAATTCCAACTGATCTCCACATTTTTTTGTGGAAATGTTTATACTCTCCTGTGAAAAACAAAACCGACCGCAGCCCTGTGGACGAACGGGTCTTCTTTTCACATTTTTTTCATCCGTCTCTTCCGCTGGGCCGCAGGGGCTTGACCCGTTTTTCCACAGAGCGTGCCGTCTACTAATATCCATTACTAAAAAAATATATATTTCTTTTTCTGAAAAAGAAAAAAGTTTGGAGGCGTCCTTATGAAATTCACCTGCGAAAAATACCTGCTCCAGTCCGCCTGCGCCGTCGCGTCCCGCGCAACAGCGTCCAAGAGCACGATCCCCGCGCTGGAGGGTCTCCTGCTTCAGGCCGATCTGGGACTGAACGTAACGGGTTATGATCTGAGAAAGGGCATCTATACCCGCATCGAAGCCGACGTAGAAGAAAAGGGCTCCGTCGTCGTTGGAGCGCGCTTTCTCGGCGAGATGCTGCGCCGCCTGCCGGATGGCATCGTGAGCATCAGCGCGGACGACAATCTCAACGTCACGGTCAAGTGCGGCCGCAGTGAGTTCAACTTCATCGGCATCGGCGCGGCCGACTTTCCCGAAATGCCGATGGTTGAGGGCGTCAACAACATCACGCTCCCGCAGAGCATTCTGCGCAGCATGATCGACCAAACCATTTTCGCCGTCGCGACGAGCGACGCCCGCCCGATCTACACCGGCACGCTCTTTGAGATCAGCGGCGATGTGCTGACGCTTGTCTCCGTCGACGGCTACCGCCTGGCCAAGCGCAGCGAGAAGATCGAGAAGGGCCGCATGGAGGACTGCAGCTTCG
>CAMVJF010000185.1 GCA_947167725.1 uncultured Clostridia bacterium
GATCAGCGCGGGCAGGGCCTCGAGCAGCCAGAGCAGCAGATCGCGGAAGAACTCGCCGATGCCCTTGACGCCGCGCGAGAGCGCGAGGGAGAGCTGCTGGCCGAAGCTGAGCTTCGCCTCGGGGGTGTACTCCCGGACTTCCTCAAGCGAGAGATTGATCGTGCTGTAGCTGACCTGGCGGTCCCAGTTCGTCAGCGTGGACTGCAGGCTCTCGATGTGGTAGCGCACGTCGGAGAGCTGCTCCTGAATCTCCAGCAGGTCGGAGACCTTCTCGGCCTTCTGCATCATCTCCAGCAGGCTCTGCTCCTGCGTGCGGTAGGCGTTGAGACGCGCCTGCACATCGTAATACTGGCTGGTGATATTCTCGGTGTAGGTGTTGCTGTAGGGCACGTTGCCGAGTGTGGAGAGCGAGCCCATGACCTCGGCAAAGCGCGCGCTCGGGATGCGGATGCGGTAGTTGGCGCTGCGGTTCGAGGCGTAGCCGCGGGAGCTCGAGTAGTAGTTGTTGCCGCTGATGCTGCTGGACTCCACAAAGCCGCCGTAAGAGGAGATCATGGCCTCAAGCTTCTCGATCGAGGCGTCGAAATCGGTGGTTTCGACGGTGGCGCTGGCCGAGTAGATGATCTTCTCCACGGCGAGTTCGCCCGCCGAGGGCTTGCCGCTTGCGCCCGCGGCGCTGTCCGCGGCGCCGAGACCGCCCTCCTCGTCCGACATGTCGTATTCCATGGGCTCCTCCATGGCGCCGCTGTAATAGGCGGACTCGTTCGCGGCGGCGGGGGCCGGGACGGGAGCGGACGCGGCGTAATCGGCGCGCTTGGCGCCCATGGGGCTGCTGCTGCCGCAGGCGCAGAGAGAGAGCATCACGAGAAGCGCCAGAAGCAGCGCGGTGATCTTTCTTGCTTTCATGGTGAGAACCTCCGTTTTTTGTTTTTTCGACCGTTAAGACGCGCTATGCGGGAAAAAGTTCCCGCGCGCGGAAAGAAAAAAGACGCGCACGGGCGCGTCTTCTTTTCTTATTCCCGCACGGCCTGCTTCCGCCGCGCGATCAGCAGCACCGCGAGGCACAGCAGCGCCAGCACGGCCGTCGTCGTGAAGGCGCCCTCCACGCCGAAGTTGGCGCTGTAGAGCGCGCTGTCCCGCGCGGCCTCGAGATGCAGGAAGGAGCCCTGCGAGACGATGCCGGAGTTCGGCAGACCGAAGAAAATGCTCTGTGAAAAGTTCCAGGCCGTGTGGACGGCGATGCAGAACCAGAGGCTTTCCAGCTTAACCATCACGTAGCCCAGCGCAAGCCCGAAGGCGGCGACGTTGATAAAGGAAAGGACCGTGATGCCGTTGTTGAACAGGTGCAGCGCGCCGAAGAAAAGGGCGTTGACAAGCACGGCGAGCCAGGGCGGATAGCGGTCGCGCAGCGCGCCGAGCATATAGCCGCGGGTCAGCAGCTCCTCGGCGCCGGACTGGACGCAGACGCAGACGAGCGCCGCGAGCAGATACAGCGCGTTGAAGCGCCCGACGGAAAGCACGAGGTCGCCGTGCAGCCACGCCAGGAGGATGCACAGCGCGTTCATCCCGAAGCCGACGAGCAGCCCGATCCCGAACATGCCCCAGGTGTTGCCGCGGCCGCCGTTTTCGCTCCGCAGCCCGAAGGAGCGGAAGATCGGCCGCTCGCACAGCAGCGTGTAGAGCAGCACCAGCGCGTCGATGCCGAGGAAGCTGAGATACATCATCAGGAACAGGCCGGAGGGATCCGTGATGCCGAACAGCGTTTTCAGAGAGCCGGTGAACAGCCCGCCGACGATCTCTCCGAGCAGCATCAGCGCCAGCGAGATCAGCGCGACCGCCCAGATCATGTGGCGGATCGGTCTGCGCTTCTTCGGCGCCTCGGAGGGGGCGCTCAGGTTCTCGGGGGTCTTGAATTCTTCGTCCATAACAGTCTCCTTGTCAAAAGGATTCGCCGCGGGCCGTGGCCCGCGGCGAGCGGAGGTTCATCTCACTTGACCATGTTGGCCCGGCGGGCAAGCTCGGCCGGAAAGCTCTCGACCAGCTCGGCGAGAAAGTCGTCCACCGCCGAGGAGGAGAGCGCGCCGCGCGCGATCACGTTGCTGTAAAGATCGCCCTCACCGACGAAGTAGACGAGGTGGTAGCCGGCGTAGCTGCCGCTTTCGCCGTAGACGACGTCGATATCGCCGTGCTTGTGCGGCGCAAAGCAGAAGTCGTTGAAGGCCGGGACCATCTCACCCTTGTAGATATCCTCGTAGAGACCGCCGTTGGTGTTCGAGCCGCTGTCCTCGGAATACTTCTCCGCCAGCGCGGCGAAGCTCTCCTCGCTCTGCTCGCCCTCCTCATACTCGCGCCGGATCTCGTTGATGCGCACGAGCGCGGCCTGCTTGGCCTCCTCGGAGTAGCTGCCGTCCTCGCCGGGCACGGCCTTGATGAGGATGTGACGCACGGAGACGGTGGGGTAGTGGTTGTCGCTGCGCGCGAGGAAGAGCACCACGTAGTAGCCCTCGTGCGCGCTGTCCTCGACGATGCCCAGATCGCCGGCCTTGCGGGAGGCGTCGCGCAGCCACTCGCCGAGCTCGGACAGGGAGCTGCCGGACGCGGCGGTGATCAGCTCGGCCTCGTCGCCGTCAAACTCCGCCTCGATGGCGGCGTTGAAGCGCTCGGTGGGATCCTCGATGTCGGAGCCGTCCTGATAGGCCATCTGGATGGCCTCGGCGGTCATGCGCGCCTCGAGCAGGGTCTGCTCGGTGACGGCGCTTTCGGCCTCGGCGTCCTCGCCCTCCGCGGCGCCCTCGGTCTCGACCCGGGCGGCGGGGACGTAGTAGTAGGCGTAGTCAAAGAGATCTCTCTCGCCGTTGAGGGAGGCGTAGTACTCCTCGAGCTCCGCGTCGCTGTATGCGAGGCTGTCCTGAAAGTGGTTCATCGCCTTGGAGGCGAGCAGGCTCTCCTCGGTCATCCGGCGGACGACCTTCTCGGTGACGCCCTCGCCGAACTGCAGCGTGAAATAGCGGTCCAGGCTGGAGATGCCGCTGGCTTTGGCGGTATCCAGCGCGGCGGCGAACTGCTCGTCGAGCTCGGCAAGCTCGCTCTCGTCGAGGCTGATGCCCTCGTTCCGGGCGTATTCGTTCAGCGCGACGATCTGACGCAGGGAGTTCAGCGCCCCGTCAAGGAAATAGTCGCGCCAGGTCTTGCCCTCGCCCATCATCGAGCAGGGCTGGGAGGCCAGACCCGTGATGCCGTAAGAGGTGTCGATGCCGAACATGGAGGCATAGGCGCCGTACTGGTTCATAAAGTTGGAGTACTGCGTGACGTAGTGATACTGCAGCTCGGCGGGAGAGTAGCTGCGGTCCCCGACCGTCGCGGCGGTGGTGCGCGTGTAGATGAAGCCGGTGTTCAGCAGAATGATCACGGCCAGCAGCAGCGCGACGAGGATCGTGCCGACGGTCCAGCGGAGCTTGCTCCGGGCGGCTTTTTTGTCGGCCTCCCGGCGGGCGATCGTTTTCTTGTCGGTACCGGCCTCGCGGGCGGCCACGCGGTTCTTTCTTTCGGTCGATGCGCTCATTGGTATTCATCCTTTTTCCGTATGATACATGGCCCGTCTCCCGCCGCCGCGGCGCTCCGCCGCGCACAGGGGGAAACAGGCTGAAACATTATAACGCAAAGCGCGCTGCGATTCAAGAGAAAAGATTCAAAAAGACGACGCATATCCGCGCCGCGGCGGGCATACAATGAGGGTATGTTGAGAAACGGGAGGTCGAAGCATGGAAAAAGACGTCGATGATTTCATTTTCGAGGACTGCGAGAGCTGCGTCAGCGCGAAATAAACCGGGGAGCGGTCCGCTCCCCGGTTTATTGATATCCGCGATCGCCGTTCTGCGCGCCCGTTCAGCCGGCCGCCTTCATGGACAGGAAGGCGTTGATGAAGCCGTCGAGGTCGCCGTCCATGACGGCGAAGATATTGCCGGTTTCGTATTCGGTGCGCAGGTCCTTGACCAGCTGGTAGGGCATGAACACGTAGGAGCGGATCTGGCTGCCCCATTCGATCTTCATCTGCA
>CAMVJF010000186.1 GCA_947167725.1 uncultured Clostridia bacterium
TGCCCCGCTGCCGCAATCTGGTGCTGGGCGATCCCGAGAGCGCCGACGTGGTCTTTACCGCGCACTACGACACCTGCGCGCGCCTGCCCTTCCCGAACTTCATCACGCCGAGAAATTTCCTGCTCTATTTCCTCTATCAGCTCCTGATCCTGCTGCCCTTCTTCGCGCTGGCCGGGCTGCTGGGCTTCGTGTTCATCCGCCTGTCCGTCTTCGGGCCCCTCGCGATCATGCTCGCCTGGCTGATCGCGATGGCCGTGATGCTCTGGGTCTTTCTCTTCGGCCCGCCCAATCCCCACACCGTCAACGACAACACCTCCGGGGTCGTGACGCTCTGCGAGCTCTGGGCCGCGATGGACGAGGACGAGCGCGCACGCTGCGCCTTCGTGTTTTTCGACCACGAGGAGAGCGGGCTCTTCGGCTCGTCGCTCTTCGCCTCAAAGCACAGAAAGGCGATGAAAAACAAGCTGCTCATCAACTTTGACTGCGTCTCCGACGGCGACAACCTCCTCTTTGTCCAGAGCGGCAGGGCAAAACGCCGCGCCGGCGAGGCGCTCGCGGCGGCCTTTGCCTCCTCGGCGGGCAAGCGGAGCGTGTTCGCCGGGCCCTTCGGCGCCTTCTATCCCTCCGACCAGCTCCATTTCCCCTGCGCGGTGGGCGTGGCGGCGATGAACCGCTCTCCCCTCGTCGGGCTGTATATGTCGCGCATCCATACGGCAAAGGACACGGTCTGCGACGAGCAGAATTTCTCCTTCCTCGTCGGCGGCGCGCGGCGTTTTCTGCGGCTGTACCGACCGGAGGACTGATTCGAGATTGACGGATCGGCGGGCACGATTGTATAATTGTGTCCGCCGATTTTTTGTGAGGTGAGAGAGATGCGTACGCACCAACAGATCGACGAGATCGTCCGGCTGCTGCTGGCGGAATACCCCGAGGCAAGCTGCACGCTCGACTATGGCAAGGATTATGAGCTGCTCTTCTCCGTGCGGCTGGCGGCCCAGTGCACAGACGAGCGTGTCAACCAGATCACACCCGCGCTCTTCGCGCGCTTCCCGACGCTGGAGGCCTTCGCCTCCGCGGACGTCGAGGAGGTCGAGAAGTACGTTCACTCCTGCGGCTTTTACCGCGCCAAGGCGCGCGACATCGTCGCCTGCGCGCAGATGCTGCTGGAGAAGCACGGCGGAAAGGTGCCCGGCACGATGGAGGAGCTGACCGCGCTGCCCGGCGTCGGGCGCAAGACGGCGAACCTCATCCTCGGCGACGTATTCCATGCGCCCGGCGCGGTCGTCGTCGACACGCACTGCATCCGGCTCTCGAACCGCATGGGCCTCGTCGACGACCTCAAGGAACCGGAGAAGATCGAACGCGCGCTGCGCGCCGTGCTGCCTCCGGAGCGCTCCTCGGATTTCTGCCACTGCCTCGTGCTGCACGGCCGCGCCGTGTGCGATGCGCGCCGTCCGCTCTGCGAAAGCTGCTGCGTGCGGCACCTGTGCCGGCATTTTTCGGGGTGAGCGCTCCCCCTTCTGAGGACACCGGCAAAGAAAGGAAATGGGAATGATGACGAATCAGCAGAAATGGAAAGAACTCTCCCGGCGGCTCGACGAGATCGAGGCCTACGGCCGCTGCGTGGGCAAGGTCGGCTTCGACATGGAGTGCTGCGCGCCCGAGGAGGGCATCGAGCAGGCCGGCGAGGACATGGCGATCCTCGGCAAGCGGCTCTACAAGCTCACGCACGCCCCGCGCTACTGCCGCCTCCTCGAGGAGCTGCACGCGGACAGCGAAGGTCTCACGCCGGTGCAGAGGAAGGCGGTCGAGCACCTCTATGAGGGCTACGCGAAGGTCAAGAACATCTCCGCCAAGCTCGACTATGAGATGGATCTGGCCTCGAACAAGGCCTACGGCGCGTGGCTGAAGGCCAAGAAGGCCAACGACTTCTCCCTCTTCCGCGACTCGCTCGGCGATCTGATCCGCTATCAGCGCCTCGCCGTGGAGCTGCGCGAGGAGAAGAAGGCCACGGTCTACGACACCTGCCTCGACGACATGGAGAAGGGCGGCAGCATCGAGCAGCTCGACGCCTTCTTTGCCGCGCTGCGCGCGCGCATCGTGCCGCTGCTGCGCCGCATCGTGGAGGAGGGAAAGCCCATCCGCGAGGACTTCATGAGCCGCCCGGTGCCGATCCCGGCGCAGGAGGCCATGTCGCGCTATCTCCTCGAGCTTGAGGGCCTTCGACAGAGCGCGCTCGTGCTGATGACGACCGAGCATCCCTTCACCGACCACTACGGGGCGAACGACGTGCGCGTGACGACGCACTATCACGAGGACAGCTTCGTATCCAACGTTTTCACGACCCTGCACGAGGGCGGCCACGCCCTGTTCATGCAGAACGAGCCGCGGGAGCTCTACGAGCAGCACTGCGCCGACAACATGACCAACGCGATGCACGAGACGATCTCGCGCTTCTATGAGAACCTGATCGGCCGCAGCGAGGCCTTTATCTCCTTCGTCGCGCCCAAGCTCCGCGAGCTCTCCGGCGGCGTTTTTGACGACGTTTCCGACCGCGAGCTTTACGAGGCCGTGAACGTCGCGCGGCCGAGCCTGATCCGCACCGAGTCCGACGAGCTGAGCTACTGTCTGCACATCATGGTGCGCTACGAGCTGGAAAAAGCCTTCGTCAACGGCGAGATCACGGTCGACGAGATCCCCGCGCTGTGGAACGCGAAGTACCGCGAGTACCTCGGCGTCGAGGTCCCGGACGACGCGCGGGGCTGTCTGCAGGACGTGCACTGGTCGGGCGTGTATTTCGGCTATTTCCCGTCCTACGCCCTGGGCAACGCCTACGGCGCGCAGATCCTGCACACGATGAAAAAGGATCTCGACGTGGACGCCGCCGTGCGCACGGGCGAGCTGTGGCGCGTGCGCGACTGGCTGTGCGAGCACGTGTTCTGCATCGCCTCGCTCACGACGCCGGACGAATGGATCCGCGCGATCACCGGCGAGGGGCTGAACGTGAACTACTTCCTCGACTACCTCGAGGAGAAATTCACAAAGCTCTACGGGCTGAAATAGACCCCCGACGCCAAAAGCCGGGAGGAAGAACGATTCTTCCTCCCGGCTTTTTCCCTTTCCGCCGAACGCTACTCCTCAAACCCGTCGTGCTCGATCCAGATCCGCAGCGAGCGGATCGCCGTCTCGAGCCGCGCGAGCTTGGCGCGGATCTCGCCGAAGGCCGCGCGCTCGTCCTCGCCGAGGCGGCCGTCCGCCGCGATGTCGATCAGCCGCTCCTTCTCCTTTTCCATCGCGCCGAGGGCCGAGAGCAGCTCCATCGCCGCGTGCGGCAGATCGCGGAGCTCCGCCTCCGGCTCGTACTTCATGCCGATGGGACACTCGTGCGTGCAGTAGTAGTTGCTCAGCTCCGCCCTGCGGTAGCAGCGCTCCATGATCAGCACCTCGTCCGGGTGCGGGGCCGAACGGCCGCTCTCGATCTTTTCGATCCGCTCCGGCGTGATACAGAGCATCTCCCCGCTCGCCGCCTCGCGGCTGAGTCCCCTGGCCTCGCGGCTGAGCTGATAGATGTTTTTGTTTTCCTTGACCGACCGTTTTCCCATAACGCTCCCCGCTCCTTTCTTCTCCTCTTCAGTATACACCCTTATTTTGCATTAATAAAGGGAATAAGACGCTTTATTTCGCCCCGGCGGCCATGGCGCGGTGCCGTGCCGCGCGTTATGATAGAGCCGTAAAGAGGAAGCCGTTTCACAGGGAAACGGCGTGACAGAAAGAAAGGAAGGTCAACATGATTCTCTTTTTGATGGCGATCGCAGTCCTGCTCGTCGGCGTGGTCGCCTATGCCGCCACCCGGCGCGGCGTGATCGTCGCGGTCGCGGCGGTACTGGCCGCGGCGATGATGCTGCTCTCGTGCGTAACCACGGTCCCGACCGGCCACACCGGCGTTGTGACGACCTTCGGGCATGTGGAAGACTTCACGCTCGACGCGGGCGTTCACATGGTCAAGCCCTGGCAGCAGGTCGTGAAGATGGACAACCGCGTGCAGAAGC
>CAMVJF010000187.1 GCA_947167725.1 uncultured Clostridia bacterium
ACGACGTGCAGCGGCAGAGCACCTGCCAGCAGCTCATCGACCGGGTCATCATCTACAAGGACAGCAGCATCGACGTGAAGCTGCAGCTTAGAAAGTATTTGAAAAGTGCGGAAATCGAGCAGTAACTGCTGATTTTCGGAACGTTTACTATCTTCTCTCCATCCGATAATCGTTCCGATGATTGCGGGGGAGCTGCGGCGTTTTCTGCGCGACCACAGCGCGCTGCGCGTCTCCCGCTCGATGCGCGACACCGCCTACAAGGTGCTGCAGGCCAAGGAGAAGCTCTGCGCCGCGAGCGGGCGCGAGCCGAGCGTTGAGGAGCTCTCGGCCGCGACCGGCATTGCGCGGCAGGACATCGTTTTCGCGCTCGACGCGATCTGCGAGCCGGTCTCGCTTTACGAGCCCGTGTTCAGCGACGGCGGCGAGAGCTCCTGCATCATGGACCAGATCGGCGACAGCCGCAACACTGACGAGCACTGGCTCGAGCAGATCGCGCTCGAGGAGGCGATCGGACGTCTCACGCCGCGCGAGCGGCATATCCTGGCGCTGCGCTTCTACGAGGGACGCACACAGATGGAGGTCGCGAAGGCCGTCGGCATCTCGCAGGCGCAGGTTTCGCGCCTTGAAAAGGGCGCGATCGGCCGGATCAAGAAGGAACTCTCGGCATAAAGGGCGCTTTTTCTCTTCCCCGGCAAGACGGACGCATCCGCGTCCGTCTTTTTATTCTTGCCTTTCCGGCGAAAGAGGTGTATTGTGTTGCTATCTGAACAGAAAGAGCGGGCCGGCGACGGCCTGAACCATAAGATGAAGAAACGCAGAAAAAAACGCATTGCGCTGACGATCACGCTCGACGTGCTGATCGCCGCGCTGCTGATCGGCGGCTGGTTCCTGGACCGGATCGTACGCGACTC
Source organism: uncultured Clostridia bacterium (assembly GCA_947167725.1). Taxonomy (GTDB): domain Bacteria; phylum Bacillota; class Clostridia; order Oscillospirales; family Oscillospiraceae; genus Limivicinus. The sequence goes on from CAMVJF010000187.1 coordinate 912, forward strand.
GCTTTCGCAGCCGGAGCCCCTCGTCGTCTCTGAGCTGCGCGCGGAGGCGAGCCCCGCGCCGACGCCGACCCCCGCGCAGACAGACGAGCCGGAGGAGCCGCTTCCGCCCGAGGAAGAGCCTGAGCCGGACAACCGCAGCGAGTGGCAGATCCGCTTTGCGGAGCACTTCACCCCCGAGGTCGTGCAGAGCGAGAACTCCTATACCAGCCCGAACCTCTCCGTCGTGCTGACCCACCACGAGATGGAGTCGCCCAAGGGTCCGGTGGTCTATCATATCGCGGACATTTACATCGGCAACATCGACTGCTTCCGCTCCGGGCTCGCCGCGACGCCGCCCCGCTTCCACATGTCGGCCTCGCTGGTGAAGATGATGGAGGAGCAAAACGGCGTCGTCGGCATCAACGGCGACTTCTGCAGCTACTCCTACGGCGGCGTGGCCGTGCGCAACGGCACCGTGTGGCAGAACATCCGCAGCCGCATCGATCTGTGCGTGCTGTACCGCGACGGGACGATGGAGACGATGCCCTACGACAGCTTCGACCTCGACGACGCGGTCGCGCGCGACGTCTGGCAGGTGTGGAGCTTTGGCCCGCAGCTGCTCGACGGCGAGGGTCAGCCCCTCACGATCGCGAATGCCTCGCTGCCGAACATTCACATCTCCGGGCGCAATCCGCGCACGGCGATCGGCTATTACGAGCCGGGGCATTACTGCTTCCTCGTCGCGGACGGCCGCCAGCCCGGCTACTCCGTCGGCATGACGCTCGAGGAGATGGGACAGGTCTTTTCCGAGCTCGGCTGTAAAGCCGCCTTCAATCTGGACGGCGGCGGCTCGTCGATGATGGCCTTCCGAGGCGAGCTGGTCTCGCAGATCTACAGCAATGCGCCCCGCAGTCTCAGCGACTGTCTGCTGATCGCGGACTACATGCCGGAGGAAGAGGCCGCGGGCGGGGAGGAGGTCGGATAAATGAACAGGAAACTCTTCTCTCTGCTGGCCAACGCCGTCGTCGTGCTGGCGCTGACCGTGCTCGTGCTCTACATCCTGAACGTTTACAACCCGATGATGGGCTTCACCGCAAGCCTTTATTCCCGTGTGCTGGAATGCGCGCTGTGCGTGCTTGCCGCGGCGCTGGGGATCGTCAGCTATCTGCAGGTAAAATAGTCCGAACGGCAAAGGGACGGGAAAACATCGTTTTCCCGTCCCTTATCTTTTTTCGATTCAAAGCACGCCGGCGATAAAGATGCGCAGGCCGATGGCGATAAGGATCACGCCGCCGACGATCGGCGCGGCGCCGGAGAGCTTCGGGCCGACCTTGCGCCCGAGGAAGAGGCCGAAAAGGCAGATCGCCAGCGTTACCGCGCCGATAATCAGCGCTTCCGTGAGCGCCGCGGCAAACGCATACTCCGAGATCGTGAAACCGACGGAGAGCGCGTCGATCGAGGTCGCGAGGCCCTGGAGCAGGAGCGTTCCGTGCGAGAGCTCCTCGCGCTCTTCCCGGCCGCCGCGGATGCCCTCGCGCAGCATGCCGCCGCCGATATACAGCAGCAGGGCAAACGCGATCCAGGGCGTCAGTCGCTGGAAGGCGGTAAAGCTCTCGGCGATCGTGCGCACGCAGAACCAGCCGAGCAGCGGCATGAGGATCTGGAAAAGGGCGAAGCAGCCCGCGATGCGAAAGCGCTGCCAGGGGCGCATGTCCGGCGCGGAGAGCGCGTTCGCCACCGATACCGAAAAGGCGTCCATCGCGAGGCCCACGCCGAAAAGAACGCTGTTGAGAAAAAAGGAGAAGCCGAGACGCATCTCTCCGCCTCCTGTCCTGAGAATGAATGGTGCGGTCATTGTAGCACCTCCGGGAGGGGCTGTCAAAACAAAAGTGAAAATCGTCCCGGTTTTTGCGAAAAAAACGCTTGACTTTCCCTTCCGGGCAGGTTATAGTATACGAGCGCTCCGAAGACAGCAGGTGGCCCCCGGGCCGTAAATCCTGCCGAGGACAAGAACAATCGATCCGATCCGTTGTTATTGTGCCTCTGTGTCTTTTGGATGCAGGGGTTTTCTTTATGGGCGCCATCAATCGTGTGGAGGTGAAAATACACACATGCCGAACGCAAAGGTTCTCAGCGAAAAGCAGGCGATCGTCGAAGCGCTGGCCGAACGCATCAAGTCCGCGGGCGCCGGCATCCTGGTCGATTACCGTGGCATCACGGTCCTCGAGGATACCGCTCTGCGCGCCGAAATGCGCAAGGAAGGCATCGACTACACGGTCGTCAAAAACACTCTGACCAGAAAGGCTCTCGATAAGCTCGGAATGAGCGGTCTGGACGAGGTGCTCAACGGCACGACCTCTCTGGCTACCACCGCGGGTGACCCCATCGCGCCTTTCCGTATCATCAGCGACTACTCCAAGAAGCTCTACGACCGCTTCAACATCAAGGCCGCCTTTATGGATGGCCAGATCCTGAGCGAGTCCGAGATCGCGGAGATCGCGGAGCTGCCCTCCAAGGACGCTCTGTACGCGAAGGTCCTGGGCACCATGATCGCACCCATCACCGGTCTGGCCGTCTGCCTTGGTCAGATCCTCGAGCAGAAGGGCGGCTCCCTCGAGTCTCCCGCTGCCGAAGCCGCTGCCGAGTAAGCGCAGCAAACACTAATACTTTTGGAGGAAAATAAAAATGAGCGAAAAAATCACCGCCATGATCGAAGAGATCAAGGGTCTCACCGTTCTTGAGCTCAGCGAGCTCGTCCACGCGCTGGAGGATACCTTCGGCGTTTCCGCCGCTGCCGTCGCCGCCGGCCCCGCCGTCGCCGCCGCAGAGGTCGTCGAAGAGAAGACCGAGTTTGACGTTGTCATGACCAGCTTCGGCGCTGAGAAGATCAAGGTCATCAAGGAAGTCCGCAGCATCACCGGTCTCGGCCTCGCCGAGGCGAAGGCCCTGGTCGAAGGCGTTCCCGCCAAGATCAAGGAAGGCATCTCCAAGGAAGATGCCGAGGCTCTCAAGGCCCAGCTCGAAGGCGTCGGCGCCACTGTCGAGCTCAAGT
>CAMVJF010000188.1 GCA_947167725.1 uncultured Clostridia bacterium
TGTCGGTCAGGAAGGTCGGGCACCAGGAGTCGTAGACCTGCCAGAGCAGGAGGATTCCGAAGAAGGCGAAGCCGATGAGCGCGGTGCGCTTGTAATTGAGCTTCAGCCCCCCGCTTGCGGTGGTTTCCATTGTCTGTCATTCCCCTTTCATGTAGTCGGTTTGCCGTATCAATAGCCGAGACGCATGTCGAGCTGCTCATAGGCGCCGTAGCCCATCGCCTTGGACATGCTTTCGGCCAGAATGACGTCGTTGATATGGTAGGCCTGGATGAACGAGCGCATCCCCATCGCGTCGTAGGTGCGGAAATCGAGCGCGTAGACGCGGTGGTAGTGCTGCGTGAGATAGAGCACGAAGGGATTGCTGTAGGAGTCCTTGTACACGACGCAGTTCGGCGCGTCGTCCGGCATGTCGGTGTTGGTGAGCACCGTCATCGTGTGGTCGCCGCCGAGGAAGGCCATGTATTTGTTGAAAATGCTGGATTTGCTCATGTCGATGATGGGATCGGCAGTGAAATGCGTGCCGTTTTTGTACACGTCCATCTCGATGTTGCCGGGCGGCTGATAGGCGTAAAGCCGGTCGGTCTCCAGCTTCGCCGGCTGCGGCGAGGTCGAGTAGAAGGTCCCGAGGAAATCGCCCATGTCACGCTCCTCAAAGTCCTCCAGCGGCACGGGCTCAAAGTCGGCCGCATGGCAGAAGGCGACGTAGGCGTAGTAAGCGCCGAGCGCGCTCCAGTGGTGGTCGGTGCGGTAATAGATATACTCGCTGTTGTGGCGGATGAGCGTGTTGAAGACGTTGACCTTCAGCACGTCGTCGCTTTCCTTTTCAAATTTGAAGGCGATCGCCTGGCCCTGATCGTCCATGCCGAGACGCTCCAGCAGGTCGGACGAGAGCATCACGCCGACGCTCGCCGGGATGGGCATGTCGAAGAAGCGTACGCCGTATTCCTTGGCGATGCCCGCCGCGCGGCTGACCATGTTGGCGTTGAGCGTCGTGAGCCCCTCGTTGAAGACGAATTTCTCAAAGGCCGCGCCGCCGATCTGGAGATAGGTGCCGTGGATGACCTTCTCGTCGTTGTCGCCGAGACCGCCCCACTTCTCGACCGATTCGGTCGGCGTGTCGATCTCAACGTACACGGGCGTAGGCTCCGGCGTGGGGACGGGCGTGGGCTCGGGGGTCTCCTCCGGCTCGTCGGGGCCGGGCGCGTCCGTGGGCGTGGGCGTCGGGACGAGCGCGGACGGCGCGGGGCTCTCCTCGATCACGGGGATCGGGTCGGAGGAGTTGAGCTGGGAATAGTTGACGACATTCGTCGTCACGCCGTGGAGGTTGTTCATCTCCGTGGCGATGTCGAGCCAGGCCTCGCGGCCCGGGAAGGTGTCGGAATACCAGGTGCTGACGCCGTCGAAGAAGTCGCCCGAGAGCAGGCTTCCCACCGAGAGCTCCGGGAAGGAGGCGAGCGCGCGCTTTTCGCGCATCGACTCGGTGGGGCGCAGCGGGACGATCAGCGCGATCAGGCCGAGGCCGAAGAGCACCGTGAAGAACGGCGCGGCCAGCCGGCGGCGGCGCGCTGTTTTTTTCTGTTCCGCCCGTCGGGAGGAGCGGACCTTTTTTTCTTCCATGTCAGTCCGCCTCCTTTAGAACTGGAAATAGATGAAGGGGTTGTAGCTGTCGCCGACGAGCGCGCAGGTCGAGAGCAGGAGCAGCAGCACCGGGATCACGCAGGTGCGCGCGATCTCCCAGACCATCGACCCCTCCTCGCGGCAGCGCGCGGCCATGGAGTCGGAGAAACGCTTGGCCAGCGGGGTGCAGGCGAAGATCGACACGGCGAGCAGGAAGACGTTGTTTTCCAGCACCGTGACGGAAATGAAATCGGAGAAACGGTTGCCGTTGAGGGCGAAGAGGTTGCGGAAGACCTGCCAGGCAAGGCGCACGTCCGTGAAGCGGAAGAGGATCCAGCCCGTCATCACGACGAAGATCGCGTAGACGTGGGGCAGCACCTTCCACTTGCCGAAGACCTTTTTGAGCAGCAGCTTCTCCGCCACGAGGAACACAAAGTAATACAGGCCCCACAGCACGAAGTTCCAGCTCGCGCCGTGCCACAGGCCGGTCAGGGCCCAGACGACGAAGAGGTTGAAGAGCCATCGCGGCATGCTCACGCGGTTGCCGCCGAGGGGGATATACACGTAATCGCGGAAAAAGGTGGACAGCGACATGTGCCAGCGCCTCCAGAATTCCGTGATCGAGCGGGAGACGTAGGGATAGTTGAAGTTCTCCGGATAGTGGAAACCGAGCATCCAGCCCATGCCGATCGCCATGTCGGAGTAGGCCGAAAAGTCGAGATAGATCTGCAGCATATAGGCCGCCGCGCCGAGCCAGCTCTCGAGCACCGTGAGGCCCTGCAGGCTCGCGAGGTTCCGGGCGAAGAGCGCCGGGTCGGAGGCCGCGGAGCTCGCCAGCAGGAGCTGGTCGGCCAGGGCGCCGCAGGGGTTGGCCAGCAGCGCCTTTTTCGCCAGACCCACGCTGAAGCGCCGCAGACCGGGCAGGATCTCCCGTCCCTCTTTGCGGCTGACGAAAAGCTCGTGCGCGAGCGTCTTGTAGCGCACGATCGGGCCCGCGACGCACTGGTGGAACAGCGCCGCGTACAGCAGCACGTTCCAGTAGCTGTCCTGGGCGCGCGCGTCGCCGCGGTAGACGTCGACCACATAGGTCATCAGCTGGAAGGTATAGAACGAGATGCCGATCGGCAGCGCGATACGCTGGACGAACGCGGGCACCTCTCCGAAGATCGAGCAGAACAGCGGCGCGTACTTGAAAAAGCCGATGAGCGCGATATCGATCGCCACCGAGATCGCGACCCACATGCGGGCCGTCTCCAGATACTCGGAGCGCTCGATGCGCAGCGCGCAGTACCAGCTCGAGAGCGCCATGAACATCAGCAGCAGGACATACTTCGGCTCGCCCCAGGCGTAAAAGATCAGCGAGAAGACGAGCAGCGCGACGTTCCTGCTCCTGCGGTCCGGGCAGAGGTAGTACGCCAGCAGCGAGAGCGGGAGAAAGGCGTAGACGAAAAGCAGGCTGGAAAAAACCATAAAAAACTCCTGAAAATGTGGTGGGGGGATGCGCGCGGATCAGCTGTCCGTTTCCGGCATCAGCTCGTCGGACATGACGCGCAGGATCTTGTCAAAGATCTGCACTTCCTCCTCGGGGAAGCGTTCTTCGATGCGCTGCATGACGGCGCGCTCATAGCTGTTGAACAGTCCGACGTAGTTGAGGAACTTCTCCGAGAGGACCAGATGGTATTCGCGGCGGTCCGTCTGGGAATTCTGTCTTTCGATATATCCTTTTTTGATCAGGTTGTTGACCTTGTAAGTGGCGTTCGACTGGGAGATATTCAAAAAATCCGCGAACTGGCCGACCGTGGGCTCGTGCAGCAGATAGATGACCTCGACCGAGAAAGCCTCCATCGCGCTCAGAGAGCCGTCTCTCTCGCGCACCTGCTCGAAGACCTTGCGGAAAAACTGAAGCTCGAACTTTTCGTAGACCTCTTTGAAATTCGCTTCCAGCATTTCAAAAAACCTCCCTTGCGGTCTGATCTTTTTGGTCTATCTTTTATTTTATTACAAAAACGGCCCTTTGTAAAGGAATCCGGAAGAATAATTAAAAAATTTAATGAGTTTTCTTTTCCGGAACGCGAAAAAAAGCCTGTAACCCTCTTGCAATTTCTCATTCCATCTGATATTATATCAAGGCATTTCGCACGGACGCGGACCTTCCCCATGTGGCCGCAGGCAGCATGGCGGCTTGGCGGAGGGGTCGAAGCGGCCGGAGGAATAAACAAAAACAAAAAAGGAGAACATCAAATGGCAGTCGTATCCATGAAGCAGCTGCTGGAAGCCGGTGTCCACTTCGGTCACCAGACCC